>JAJZSZ010000239.1 GCA_021849365.1 Bacteroidota bacterium
CCAAGATCATTTCGAAAGGCATCGACGCCTATACGGCCGGAAATTTCGTTTATAAAACGGTTGTCACCGAGTTTCTGGTAGCGGCTTTCATTATTTTTCTGTTCACATACCTGCAAAGTATTGTACAAACCTTCGCTTCCGAAAAAGTTGCCCGCGACCTGCGCACCCGTTTATCCGGGAAAATATCGCGCCAAAGCTATTCATACATTCTGAAAGCCAATCCATCGAAACTGTTAACGAATCTGACCTCCGATGTCGACTCAATCAAAATGTTTGTTTCGATGGCCGTGGTAACCATATTCTCGTCTGTTTTTATGATTATCGGAACCTGTACCCTGCTGATCATGATCAATTATAAGCTGGCCATTCCAATTATCCTCACCATTCCGCTTATCGGCGGAACATTCTTCTTTGTTCTACGGAAAGTGCGGGTGCTTTTCAAACGAAGCCGCGAGGTAATTGACTGGCTCAACCGCGTGATCAACGAAAGTATTATGGGATCTGCAATCATCCGCGTACTCAATTCGCAATTGCCCGAGTACCATAAGTTCATGGAAGCAAACACCAACGCACGCGATTTAGGGCTGGGTATTTTGCGCCTGTTTGCGGCTTTGATTCCCATCGTCACGTTTGTTTCGAACCTCGGAATGCTTACCATTTTAATGCTAGGCGGGCACTTTGTAATAACCGGCAACATGTCGCTTGGCGATTTTGCTGCTTTTAACAGCTACCTGTCGCTGCTTATTTTTCCTATCCTGATGATTGGTTTTATGAGCAACATCATGGCAATGGCATCAGCTTCCTATCAGCGAATTAATGAAGTTTTGGAAGCTCCCGAACCTCAGGAACCGGGAACACTGAAAAAAACACTTCAGGGAAATATAGAACTGGAAGGTATTTCGCTTACATACGGACAAAAACCTATTTTAAAAGATATTTCGTTTACCGTGAAAGGCGGGACAAAAGTGGCCATTATTGGACCAACAGCTGCCGGGAAAAGTCAGCTGCTCAACCTGCTGACCGACCTCATAAAACCCGACAGTGGTACCATCAGATACGACGGTGAAGACATTGAGGCTTATGACAAAGAATCGCTGCGGAGCCAGATCGGTTTTGTATTACAGGACAGCGTTATTTTTAACATGAGCCTGCGTGAAAATATTGCCTTCAGCGGCGAACAGGTCGATGAAGAATCGCTCAAAAAAGCGATAGAAACCGCCGAACTGAAAGATTTCGCCGATTCGTTGCCCGACAAACTCAACACCATTGTTTCGGAACGCGGCACCAGTCTTTCCGGAGGACAAAAACAGCGAATTATGCTGGCCCGGGCACTGGCTTTGAACCCGCGAATTTTGTTGCTCGACGATTTTACAGCCCGCGTTGATCGCCAGACCGAAAAGAAAATCCTGGCCAATCTGGCAGCCAATTATCCTGATATTACCTTGCTTTCGGTAACACAAAAAGTGGCCTCGGTTAAGCATTTCGAGCAGATTATACTGTTAATGGAAGGTGAAATAATTGCAAAAGGAACGCATCGCGAATTGCTGGAAAGCTGCCCCGAATACGTCCAGATTTATAATTCACAACGAAGTACCAGTCATTATGAAATGACCTGACCGAAGGTGATCGCGCAAAAAGCGAATAGGCATAATGTCTTTCTCATTCGTTAATGCATTGATCTAAAAAACGGATGGTCAAATGAAAATTGTACTGTTTAAAATGAAAAGGGAAACAAATGAACTATAATTTAAACCAGGCAACCGACGACAAAGAGCAGAAAAAATCGACGCTAGCCGCCCTGAAAAAGCTGATTGACCTTATTCATGAGGAAAAGCGGACGCTTGTGCTGGCTATGTTTATTATTTTCGTCAACGCCGGATTAAGTCTGCTTGGGCCATACCTGATCGGGCATGCCATTGACACCTACATACAATCGAAACAATATCACGGACTAATCATTTTCTCCGGAATTTTGCTTGGTATTTACGCCACCACTTTTGTTACCAATTACCTCCAGATTAAAATTATGGGAGGCGTAGGACAACGAATGCTCTATAGCCTCCGCAACGCCGTATTTAATAAGTTGCAGATACTCCCGGTCGATTTTTTCAATCAGAATAAGGCTGGCGATTTAATCTCGCGAATCAACAACGATACCGATAAGCTGAACCAGTTTTTTTCGCAGTCGCTCATGAACTTCATCGGCAGTATTTTTACCATGGTTGGAGCCGGTATCTTTCTGCTGAGTATCAATTTCGAGCTGGGACTGGCAGCCCTTGCTCCGGCATTTGTCATCTGGGTGTTCACCAAGGCTATATCGCCATGGGTAAAAAGTAAAAATGCAGCCAACCTGAAAAGTACCGGTGGGTTGAGTGCCGAAATACAGGAAAGTCTGAACAATTTCAAAGTTATCGTAGCTTTCAATCGGCGCGATTATTTCCGGAAGCGGTTCGACGAAGCTAACCAGAAAAACTATTCGACTGCTGTGAGCGCCGGACTGGCCAACAACATTTTCACTCCGGTTTACGGACTTTCGGCTAACATCGGGCAAATGGTAGTGCTTGCTTTTGGTATTTACCTCATTATGACCGGCCAATTCACCATTGGTTTACTGGTCGGATTCTTGGCCTACATCAACAGTTTTTACCATCCACTGCGGCAACTGGCAGCACTTTGGGCAAGTTTTCAGACAGCAATGGCGGCATGGGACCGCATTTCACAAATACTGGCACTCGATACCAATTTGCAGGTAACCCCCGGACATTGCACCGATAACTCCACATCTTATCTTTCGTTCAGAAATGTATCGTTCACCTACCCCAACGGCAAAGAAGTGCTGCATCATGTAAGTTTCAATCTTGAACGTGGAAAAACCTATGCGTTTGTTGGTCCAACCGGTGGCGGAAAAACGACCACAGCCTCGCTGATTGCCCGTTTGTATGATGCCACGAAAGGACTGGTTTTCCTGGAAGGGAAAGACATTCGTTCGTACGAGCCGGAAGAGCGCACCCGAAAGATTGGGTTTATTCTTCAGGAGCCATTCCTGTTTACCGGAACAGTGCGCGACAATATTCTTTACGGAAATTCTGATTACCGAAACCTCACCAATGAAGAGCTTGAGAAGGTCATTCACGAATCGGGACTCGAAACCTTGTTAAGCCGTTTCGATGAAGGGCTGGAAAGTAAAGTACAAACTACCGGCGATGGAATCAGTTTAGGACAAAAACAGCTGATTGCCTTTATGCGTGCGGTTTTACGCAAGCCCGAACTATTGATTCTCGATGAAGCAACTGCCAATATCGACACCATTACCGAACAGATGCTGGAGGCCATTCTGCAAAAACTGCCTGAAACCACTACCCGCGTGATTATTGCTCACCGGCTGAATACCATTGAAAATGCTGATGAAATTTTCTTCGTTAACTCCGGCGAAGTGGTTCGCGCTGGTTCGCTCGAAGATGCCGTAAACCTTTTGCTGCATGGGAAAAGGGAAAGCTAGGGATAAGCGACTGAATTGGAATAAGCCAATCAAACCGATTCCGGGAAAATGAATTTTGTGCGACCTGAACTATTTAGTTCGCTCAATTTTACTATTTCCAGTTGCTGCATTAAATCCTTCGGAGAACGATTTCTTGGTACTCTCCCAATCATAAACACTTTCGATAAGGAGCCAGGTTAACATACCTAAGAAAAAGAATAGGATGTTTCGTTTTGTGATTTTCATAGCGTTACTAAATGTATTTAAACAACTTAAAATACTTAATTATCATACATTATCAAATATAAAACATTCTAGACAAATCCTACCGATGATTATGAAAATTTGAAATCTGCTCTATACAAAATCAGATTAACTTATGGAATAATCAACCATTTACATTCAATAAAAGTCAGCACATATAGGGAAATCACCAGTTCTGGCATAATTTAAAAGGTTGTAATTATACAACTCTAATTAAAGTGCTGATAAGGCAGCAATTACAATGTAGTTTTTTCGTAAATTAGTATATTGGTTTTTCTGCAATTTGTTGTACGAAAGGCCATTATTGGTCTGATTTTCCAATATCAACTACCGCAAAATCCTGTTTCAGAAACTGATTTCTGAATAACTTCTGTTTCCCTCTTTAGCTTATTATTCTTTTTAAAATGGAACACTTATCGAGAAGAAAGTTCATTCAGCAGACAGCCCTTGCGGGTGGTGCAATGCTTTTACTTCCCGAACTTGAAGCCAGCATGTTACTTGATAGCAAGTCATCAGGCAACTACTTCCTGAAAGAATTCGGGATTGATGAAAAATTATGTCAGAAACTTCTGGCAAAAGCTCTTTCGAAAGGCGGCGATTTTGCTGACCTGTACTTCGAGTACTCGGTAATGAATTACCTGGGTCTGGAAGATGGGAAGGTGAACCGTTCTTATGGCGATATCTCACTGGGCGTTGGAATCCGCACGGTAAAAGGCGACCAGATTGGTTATGGCTTTACCCAGGAATTGACCGAGGCTTCAATGATATCAGCTGCAGCAACTGCGGCAACTATTTGCGACATGAAAGCCACTCCCGTAAAAGCGGCATTCAATTCACTTAAAACCGGAAATTATTATCCGGTTGCTGTTAATTACGATGGTATTCCTGCCAATTCGAAACTCCCAATTCTACAAAACCTAAATCAAAAATGTTTTAGCCTGTCTCCTGAAGTAATTAAGGTGAATGCCGGATTTCTTAGTTCTGCAAAACGCATTTTGGTTGTTACCAGCGATGGCGTAATGGCCGAAGACCTGATTCCTCATGGTTTTGTTTACGCATCGGTTGCAGCCGAACGAAATGGCAAACGAGAGCAGTCGTTTTACAATCTGGGCGGACACCGCGATTTTTCATTTTATACCGACGATGTCTTTAACAAGGTGGCTACCAAGGCTGTAAACAATGCCCTTGTACAATTCGATGCAGTTCAACCTCCTGCAGGTGAAATACCTGTAGTTTTGGGTCCCGGTGTTACCGGAATTTTGCTGCATGAAGCTATTGGGCATGGTATGGAAGCCGACTTTAACCGAAAGAAAGTTTCCACTTTCAGTACCATGATTGGCAAGAAAGTGGCAGAACCTTTTGTCACCATTATTGATGATGGCACCAATATGAATCTCGCCGGAAGCCTCAATGTTGATGATGAAGGAACCCCGGGCCAAAAGACAGTATTGGTTGAAAATGGCATATTAACCAGCTATTTGCACGATAAAATATCGGCTAAACATTATGGAGTTAAACCTACAGGGAACGGGCGAAGACAAGATTTTCAGAATTATCCGGTCCCACGTATGCGCAACACTTATATGCTTGGCGGAACTGCCAGCCCCGAAGATGTAATTATGCAAGCTGGAAATGGAATTTACGTTGAAGATGTTAGCAATGGGCAAGTGAAAATCGGAGAAGGAGATTTTGCATTTTATGTTTCCAAAGGAAGAATGATTGAAAACGGAAAACTAACAGCTCCGATTAAAGATGTAAATATCATGGGCAATGGCCCTAAAATGCTCTCCAACATTATCATGCTGGCCAATAATCTGGAAATGGATTATGGTGGTGCTGGCCAATGTGGCAAAAACAATCAAGGTGTTCCTGTTTCATTCGGATTGCCAACTTGCCTGGTTAAATCGTTAACCGTTGGGGGCACTCGCCAGAAAGGAGGACAGTCATGAGTTACGAAAATAACAACCAAAAAGAATTTCAGGAATTGGCCAATTGGGTAATCGACCAAACGAAAAAAGCCGGGGCAAATGATTGTAAAGTCAACCTGTCAAAACGTCGATTTGTTGAAATCAATTACCGCGACCGTAAACCTGAAGTTATAAAAGAAGCAACCACACAAGGTTTGTATCTGCAGGTTTTCATCAACAACCGTTTTGCAAGCCAGTCGACACCCGATTTTCGTAAGTCAACACTTGCCGGATTTATTACCGATGTAGTTGAAAGCGCCAAGATTATGGAGGAAGATCCTTTCAGAACCCTTCCGGATTCGAAGTATTACGCCGGAAGGTCGACCAGCGATCTTCAACTGGACGATCCTTCACAGAGTCAGCTGACCCCGGAAAAACGTCATGAGATGGCCAAAACTGTGGAAGAAGCCTGTCTGAAACAGGGTGGCAGTAAAGTTATTTCGGTTGAAGCCGGCGAATACGATGACACTTATGAAGAATTCGTGAAATCGAGCAACGGTTTTGTCGGAGCAAACCGCACTACCCAATGCTGGACGGGAGCCACCATGACTGCACAGGATGAAGGCGACCGTCGGCCAGCCGGATATCATTGGGTTGGATGCCATTATCGCACGGACCTCCCTTCGCTTGAAGAAGTTGGAAAAATCGCTGCACTAAGAACGCTCGATCTTATGGGTGGAAAGAAAATACCAACAGAAACACTTCCGGTTATCATTGAAAACAGAGGGGTACAGCGTATCCTGGGTGGTCTTCAGGGCCCAATGTCGGCTGGAAACATACAACAAAAACGTTCTTTCCTAGCCGATAAAAAAGGACAATCCATAGGCAGTAAACTCTTTACCATTCTGGACGACCCATTTGTTACCCGCGGACTAGGATCGATGTATTACGATGACGATGGGTTCCCTGCCAGAAAAAGAAACCTGGTTAGTGAGGGAACTTTGAATGAATTTCTGGTGGACTGGTATTATAGCCGCAAATTGGGATGGGAACCTAACTCCGGATCGATTTCAAATCTGATCATTCCGCCGGGAACCCGCAGCGTTGAAGAGATTATAAAAGATATGGATCGCTGTCTGCTAATAACCGATTTCATTGGTGGAAACTCGAATCCTACGACCGGAGACTTTTCTATAGGGATTATCGGCAAGCTCTTCAATAAAGGTCAGTTTGTTCAAAACGTAGCTGAAATGAACATGGCCGATAACCATCTTAAATTCTGGAATAAATTAATTGAAGTTGGGAACGATCCATGGATTTACAGCTCAGCCCGACTACCAAGCCTGGTTTTTGATGGTGTTGTAGTATCAGGAATCTAATTTTTATCATTGAATTCAGAGTTTGTAAGCAAATGATAAATAATATAGGTTGGGGAACAATGAAATGGATTTCGTTCGTTGTTCCCTTTTTCATCTTTACTCAAATAACAACCTATGCACAATCGCATTGGTCGTTCGAATTGCATGGAGGCGAAGTTTACAACGTACCCATGCCG
>JAJZSZ010000240.1 GCA_021849365.1 Bacteroidota bacterium
GATAAAATCGCGACGTTTCATTCGAGTTAATTGATTTTAGGTTTCGGCGGTTAAAGTTAGTCGAAAATGCGAATGAACAGGATAGTCAGGCTTTAAAATACAGGGTAAAATGACCATTATTCAAACTCACACGATGATCGCGGCGTACCCCAAACGAAGCAATTGGCCAGAAAATAAATAATACTTGCATCATTTTTTGCTAATCTGCTGCTTCTTATAGTCATCAATATAGATTGTCATTGGCTGATCCATTTGATCGCGGTATAGTCCGAGTTTGAAGTAAAAATTCCCAGGGTCGGGGTAACCAAACGCTTGAACGTAAGCAGTCGCTCCTTTATAATCAATGATTTTATACTTATTCATCCAGGCTTTAATTCGTCCATCATGATTTCTGGAAAACCGAACATTGAACCGAAAATCCATCCATTTATTTAAAATGCTTTCGGTCTGACTATACAAGACTGTTTTTTCAGGACCAACCTGAAGTGTGATCTGAAATACACCCGACTCGTAGCGCAAGGCCAAAACCGGATTATTGGGGTGGCAGTTTCCTGACTGGCAATTTTGTTTCCATTGTGCAATAACCAACCGCGTGGGAACGATCGGGAAATCAGATGGCAAAAAAAGGCTGAAAGAATAAAAAATGTCTTCATACTCTTTGGCCATAAGCCTTTTAGGCTCCCTCAATTCAGCCCTTTCCAGATTTGTGCCTTTCTCTTCTTCAATTTGATCACCCGGATGAAGCGTCAATTGAACCGCCTTCGTTCCTGAACGAACATGGGCCGATTGTATTTTCATTGCGCCAGGAACAAATTTCTCTTTTGTCCAAATGGATTTCAGGGTATCAGATTCAAAATTATCCTGAACAACGATCTTTTGAACCGGAGAACAAGAGGTAAGAATAATGGCAAAAACAGCAACAATAAAATAGATTGATTTCATTCTTTTCGGTTAGCGATGGTTGACAATGAATATAACGCGTTTTTTGCTAAAGATTGAAAACACTATTTCCAAACGGATCCAAATTTGCTTTATTGTTTTTCCCTTACTGCTGGCGAACTAAAGCTATTAAGCTCATTCGGAGTCAGCCGTGTTCTCCAATACAACGGCCACAAAAAGCACAGGCTGATTACAAAAAATACAGCAATGGCCAGCACCGAATAACGCATGCTGCCGGTAATGGCTTCGATGGCTCCAAAACTGAAGGTTCCGGCAACGGTGGCCAGCTTTTCCATCACATCGTAAAAACTGAAAAACGAAGTATGATCGGTTGTATTGTCAGGAAGCATTTTGGAATAGGTACTCCGGGCCAGCGACTGCGATCCGCCCATAACCAGACCGATAAAAAATGCGGCAGTTAAAAATCCGACAGCATCCGAAGCCAGGAACACACCCACACAAATCAATGCCCAAAGAACGACGGTCATCATCAGCGAGCTCAGATTCCCTATTTTTTCAGAGAAACGTGCGAACATCCAGGCACCCAGCATTCCAACCAATTGTACAGCTAAAATAGTTGGGATCAGCACATCTTCTTTTAAACCAATTTCTTTTTCGCCGTAGGTCACCGCCATAAACATGGTAGTTAACAAGCCCATCATCAGGAAAAAAAAGCCGGTGAGATACATACTTAGTTTATACGACTTCCGGATTTGGTTAAAAACCAGTTGCAACTCCTTGTATCCGTTTGACCATACCGATTCGCGGGTCATTCTTTTCCGGAAAGTATATTTAGGCAACCTGCTGAACGTGATTTGCGAAAAACCTATCCACCACAAAAAAACTGTCAGAAAAGAAATACGGGCAGGCAAAGAACTATCGGCAGGAATACCAAACAGGGTTGGCTTCATAATCATCAGGAGGTTGAAAAGTAACAAAATGACACCTCCTAAGTAGCCCATCGAATAGCCGCGGGCGCTGATTCTATCCTGATCTTCAGGTTCGGCAATTACAGGCAAGAATGAGTTGTAGAAAACAATACTTCCGCCATAACCAATTGTGCCCAACGTGAAAGCTATGATACCCAGCTCAATATGGTTTTTATCGAAGAAGAACAAAACCCCGCAGGCGATGGCGCCAATCAATGTGAAAGCCCGCATAAAACCTTTACGGCGTCCGCTGTAGTCGGCCATTGATGAAAAAAGCGGAGAAAAAATGGCAACAAGCAAATAGGCAACTGCAATGGCCCACGAATATAAAACGGTATTTATCACCTTCGCGCCAAAAAATGAGACCGAAAAATCGTTTCCATTTCGGGTTACCGTATTGTAATAAATGGGAAAAATAGCTGAAGCAATTGTTAACTGATACACCGAGTTGGCCCAATCGTACATAACCCAACCCCGCACAATTCGTTTATCGCCTTTCACAATGGTTTGCTCGTTATTTTTTCTGATCATACCCGATTCCTCCGGTTATAGTGATGGTCTTTTATTGCTTAAAGCAGTGTTAAACAAACGTAGCTATTTCTTCTTTTCCACTTGTACGAAAATTCAAAAAAAATGCCCACCCATTACAGGCAGGCATTCCAAATTGATATAATCAAAGGTTAGTTAGTTGTCGTTACTGAAGTTTAAGTGTGTACGAGAACGATGTTGGTTCTGCAAACACCTGGTATTCAGGCAATGGACGAGGTCCACAACCTGCTGACCCAACACCTAAAGTTTTGTGACTAATGCACAATACGGTAGCTGAACTCTGCGGTAAATCGATGCGATATTCCACTTTTTCCATTTCCTCGTCGGTGTATGGAATCGCTGTGAACTGCATCAAATCCTTATCGCTGGTAATTTTAAGCGAAGCAACGCCTTTTTGTGAGATTTCGGCCCAACGAACATCCTCATGGTTTCCACAGTCCATTGGTTTTTCGTATGGAGTCATTTGCTGAGCAATGGTGCTGCTGTACATGCCCACATCGAATCCGCCTTTGCGGTCGCTGTAGTTTTCCATCGGACCACGTCCGAAGTACGAAATCTGATCCATCTGTTTGTTGAGCATCAGGCGAACGCCCAAACGACCAACAACTACTTTCGGATTGCTCGAATCTACTTTATTGCTGGCCATGATTTCGCCGTTTCCAGTCACTTTATAGGTAACTTCAAAAGTTACTGAAAAACCTTCTTTTCCTTCGCCTTTCATTTTTACTGAAATCTGTGCATTGTTGGCGTCCAGCTGGCTGGCGGTTACTTCGTCAACTGTCCATTTCAATTCTTTCACGCCGTATTTGTTCCAATCGCGGTCGGCCCACATGTCGTCGTTGCGGTGAGGCGCACGCCACAAGTGCAATTTTGGTCCACCCTGTGCTGTAAGCAATTCCTGATTACCTTTTTTCATGCTGCTGAAAGTTCCTGATGTTTTATCGAATACAACAGCGAAACCATTTCCTTTCACAGTAACTTCCTTCTCATTCTGAGTTAAAGTAACCGGAGTTTTTGCTTCGGCAACAGGCAATTCGGCCACTTTTACAGGGAACTGGAACTGGTGAGTTGCAACTTCAAAACCTTTCTTTGCCCACAATTCGTTGTTGTTCTGAATGAAAGAAACGCGTACAAAATATTCGGCTCCGGCTTTTGGATTAGCTACTTTTACCGGCAGGCTGATTACCTTTTCAGCTCCTGGTTTCAGATCGGCCACGTTCAGTTTTCCATTCGCAATTTCTTTCCCGTTTTCAGTCAGACTCCATGAACCGGTAAAACCATTCAGGCTGATAAACTGGTACAGGTTTTTTACTTTGATGGTTGCTTTTGCAGCATCCTCAACAGAGATATGAATCCACTGGAATGCTTTTTTCATTTCAGGATAATGTGGCTTAGGCGAACGATCGGAGAAAACGGTTCCTTTGTGGATGAAATATTTGTCGTTCGGGAATTCGCCGAATCCACCACCGTAAGCAATAATCGGGCGTTTCGGATCGCGGTTATTGTACAACCCCTGGTCCTGATATTCCCAGATGGCACCACCCAGAATTTCAGGATATTTATCGAATACTTCAGAATATTCTACTAACGATCCCATTGAGTTGAACATGGCGTGAGCAAACTCACAAATATAGAATGGCTTGGTAAGTTCTTTGTTTTCGGCAATTTTGGCAAAATCCTCAGGTCTTCCGTACATTTTACCATCAAAATCGGATGGATTTTTAGCACCAATACCAAAACGTTCGTAATGAACCGGACGTGCAGGGTCAATGGCTTTTACAGCGTTCATGGCTTCAACGAAGTTGGTTCCAACGCCGCCATTTTCGTTTCCTAACGACCAGATAATAACCGAAGGATGATTCTTGAAATTCTCAACATTGGCCACATTGCGGTCGATGATCTGCGCTTTCATGGTTGGTTCTTCGTCGAATTTATGGTCGTATCCGTGGCATTCCACATTGGCTTCAGCAACGAGCCAGATTCCCCATTCGTCACACAACTCATACCAGCGTGGATCGTCGGAATAGTGGCAAGTGCGCACGTGGTTGCAATTTCCTTGTTTAATCACTTCCAGGTCGCGGATCATCTGTGCTTCGGTAACGGCATGACCAACTTCAGGCCAGTGTTCGTGGCGGTTCACCCCTTTCAGCTTGATTGGTGTTCCGTTTACCATCATAACCCGACCTTTGATCTCGATTTTGCGGAAACCTGTTCTCGAAGAAAGAATTTCGTTCGTTTTCGAGCCTTCGTTCAAGGTTAAAACGGTGGTATATAATTTAGGTGTTTCGGCTGTCCATTTGGCCGGATTGGTAACCGGGAATTTCAAAGTTACCACTTGTTCTTCGCCAGGATTTAGGGCCGGAACAGCCACTTCGGCTTTGGCACCTTTCACTTCCTGAGCTCCATCGAAAAGGGTTGCAACCAACTTTTGAGCTGCGCCTTTCGATGCTCCGTAGTTTTTCACTTTGGCAGTTACTTCAACGGTGGCATTTTTGTATTCCGAATCCAGATCGGTTTTAACGAAATAGTCGCGAACGTGTGTTTCTGGGGTACTCCAAACTGTAACGTTGCGGAAAATTCCACTTAAACGCCACATGTCCTGGTCTTCGAGGAAACTTCCGGCAGTAAAACGGTAAACTTCGGCAGCTACCATATTTTTGCCTGGTTTCACGTATTTGGTAATGTCAAATTCGGCAGCATTGCGGCTGTTGATGCTGTAACCCACTTTTTCGCCGTTCACCCAAAGAAAAAAACCTGCGTCAACACCGTCGAAGGTGAGGAAAATGCGACGACCATTCCAGTTTTGCGGAATATCAAATTCACGACGGTAACTTCCAACCGGGTTACGTTCTTTGTATGCGGTGTAGGTTTTTGGTGGTTCGCTCATCACATGCGGAAAATCTTTTTTGAAGATGTAGCCCATGTTTTTATAATAAGGTGTTCCGTAGCCCAGAACCTGCCAGTTCGATGGAACTGAAATTTCTTTCCAGCCCGAAACATCGTACGAGGGTTTGTAAAAATCAACAGGGCGTTCCTGTGGCCAGGCAACCCAGTTAAATTTCCACATGCCATTCAAACTTTTGCAGAATGATGAGGCGTGGCGAATCGCTTTCAAAGCTTCGGCCTGATTGCCATAAACCATTAAAGTAGCATGCCATGGTTCTTTATTAATACCTAATAACTCCGGATTTTCAATTTCAGGAGGAACCGGAGCCCCGGTAACAACAGTGTCGGTAGTGGCAGTATTTACAATTGTTTCAGAATTCATCGGGCCATTTTGTGATGTTATTCCTGATCCGCTTCGAAAACTTTGCATCGCGAAAAAGGCAGCAATGGCCATACTCAAACAAACTATTTTTTTCATTATTAAAATGGTTAGTTATTTTTTTGACGGCGTGAATATATTGCCATAAAGAGAAACAGACATTCATTTATAATCAAACATTTGTCCATGCCTCATTTTACAGCTCAGGATTAAAAAATATAATCAATCTGATTTTCAACAGCTTTTATCCTGAAGTTTCACCGTAATTGGTTTGCTGGCTTCTCCGGCATAAACACTGACGTGCGGAAATGGAATTTCAATGCCTTCGCGATCGAATGCTTCTTTAATCTCGATGAACACGGAGTTTTTAACTGCCGAATAATTGGCTTTTTCGAACCAAACACCAAACGTAATATTGATGCTGCTGTCTCCAAAAGTCTGAAACAGGATATATGGTTCGGGTTCTTCCAAACAAAGCGGATTATTTCGGGCAACATTTTCCAGGACTGTTTTAACTTTTCTCAAGTCTTCCTTGTATGCTACGCCAATCTGGAAATCGAGGCGACGAATGGGGAAACGGGTAACATTCGTGAGTTCCGAAGAAATAACCGATTGGTTGGGTATGCGAATTAATAAATTATCGAAGGTCTTGATTTTGATCGAAAGCAAATCAATGGAATACACGGTTCCCGATTTATCGCCAATACGCACTACGTCTCCAATTTCAAACGACTTTTCGCCCACAAGGAACAATCCGCTGATGATATTTCCAATGCTGGTTTGCGAAGCAACCCCAATGACAATACCCACAACACCGGCAGCTCCAAACAAGGCTGTGAGGTCGTAATTGAACTCTTTGACTACAATAAGTACCAAACCGGTATAACCAGTATAAATAACAGTTCTGGTAATCAACATCATACGCTGACGCGAAAGTTGTTTGCGCAACGACCTTCGCAGCATAAAAGCAATCAGCTGAATGGAACTGACGCCAATAATCAGGATAAAAACGATCCGGATAAACTTCTCGATAGTGGCCGGATTGATGTATTTTTCCAATTCAAGCAGCATAATTTAGCTTTGATAGATGTTTTTAATAAAGAAAAAACTACGGCGAAGCAGTTTCTTCGAGTCGGATAAACGTTTATTGGCTACCAGTTCGAATTTGTCGCCATGAATATCGTCCCGGGTACTTAAATTCACACTTTCAACCTGCTCCTGTCCCTTAAATTCAATCGTCACATGGTTAGTCAGAATCTGATCGCCTTTCCGGTACAGATTAAATTCCTCAACCCGTAAAATCAGCCGCTGCAAATCGAGCACCCCGAAAGTATTATTAATGATTTCAACCGAAGCTATGGCTTCCCAAACCCTTGCATCAACCTCGGCAAGCGATTTGTAATAGGTACTGCCAATGGAATAAGCCGGTTCACCACTGTCCATTTCGCCAAACCAGGTGTCCGACAAACGGCGCAAAGGAACTTCTGTGAGCCGGGTTTCGTCTTTTACCTCATCAAAAT
>JAJZSZ010000241.1 GCA_021849365.1 Bacteroidota bacterium
ATCCAGCATATAGCTTCCTGAAGTCGGTTTATCCAGACATCCTAAAACGTTCAGCATGGTTGATTTTCCCGACCCACTGGTCCCCATTATGGCTACAAATTCGCCTTCCTTTATTTCAAGGTTAATCCCACGTAAGGCATGAACCGTGATATCTCCGACATAGAAATCTTTCTTCAGGTTCTTAACCTCTATAATTGTCTTCTTCATCTTTCTGTTTCTCCTGTTTATTTACGGATAAGATTTTTCTCATTTCAATTCGTTCGAATTGATAACTGATCCTGTTTAAATCAGGTCGGTTGTCGCCGACTATTGTGGTGGTGGACCTTGTTGGGTATTGGTTGTCGATGTCCGTCGGTTACTGCCTGGACGTGGTGGCATAAACGGATTCCGTGCAGTTGATGCCTTACCTGCTTGCACCGTTCCGGTAGTTGTTATCGAAGTTATTACTTCTTCGCCTTCGTTCAGACCTTTAACCACTTCGTAATTTATTTCATCGGTTACCCCAACGGTAATTCTTTTAGGATGAATTCCTCCATTGGTTTCTTTTATCCAAACCATACGAGTTGAATCATTGTCGGTTTTCTGCATTTGCATTGGACCACCTTCGGGCATTGCTCCTTCGCCCATCGGAGCCATTGGCCGTTCAGAAGCCTGCACTCCCTGCGGACCACTCATTGGAGGTGCAATGCTGGCTAAAGTTGCCTCATCAGGTGTAAAACGGGTAGCTTTTGCAGAAACCAGCAGAATGTCTTTCCGCTCAGTTACGAAGAATGTAGCATTGGCTGTCATACCTGGTTTCAGGATGTTTTCAGGATTTGGTGCACCAATAACGACAGTGTAAGTAACTACATTGTTGGTTGTAACCGGTTGTAACCTGATTTCAGTTACCTCACCTCCAAATTTCTTGGTTGGGAAAGCGTCAACGGTAAATTCAACACGTTGTCCGTTTACCAGCTGACCTATATCTGCTTCGTCAACCTTTGCTTCCACGCGCATTTGTGTAAGGTCGTTTGCAATGGTGAAAAGTGTTGGTGTATTGAAACTTGCAGCAACGGTTTGACCAACCTCAACGGCACGGTCAAGAACTACACCGTCGATAGGCGAATAAATGCGGGCATACGACAGGTTGATCTTGTTTTTTTCGTACATCGATTTGGCGTTGCTCAACGAACCCAGTGCATTGTTGTAGTTATACTCTGCCTGGTCAAAATCAGCCTGAGCAATCAGTTTTTTGGCGAGCAGTGCTTTATATCTTTCGTAGGTTGCCTTCTGGTATTTTACCTGAGCTTCAGCCTGATCGACTGATGCCTTGCTTTGTTCGAGCTGGGCAATAAGAGGTGTTTCGTCCAGCTGGGCCAAAAGCTGACCTTTTTTAACAACCGAATTGTAGTCGGCAAATATTTTCTCGATTACTCCGGAAACCTGAGTACCTACTTCAACTGTTTTAACAGCTTCAAGAGTACCTGTTGCGGTAACAGTATTGCTGATCGTTCCTCTCTCAATCTTGGCAGTCTCAATTGAAACCGATGCTTTGGGTTTACTCAGCGATTTGTAAACCAGAAAACCAGCGACAAGCACAATAACTGCCGATCCGATGTATATTAACTTCTTTTTCATGGTTATATTTTTTATTATTTAATTTTTCTGAAAGGTTATAATGCCAGTGGAATTCCTTTGTAGAAATCGACCACTTTATAGCTGAAAATCAGATTGAATTTGGATTGCAGCAGTTTACTTTCTGAAGTAATCAAATTTGTCTTTTGAATCAGGTAGTCAACAGAGTTAATCAAACTTTGCACATACTTTTCGGTGGCCACATCAAACGATTCTTTAGCCGACTGATTCTGCTCCATGCTGGCTGCATACTGGCTTTGGGCCGAAATGACATCGGCACAGGCCTGTTCGATGCTTTTGCGAAGTTCGTTGCGGGTATTGATTTCGGTAAGCTCGGCATCAGAAACTGCGAGGTCAGCCGTTGCGATGTTTGTGCGTATTTGTCGTTTCTGGAAAATCGGTATAGAAAGGGAGAACCCAACGGCCGGACTCATTTTTTCTTTTACCTGGGTTGAGAAAGTGACATCCTTTGACAAGCTTGAATATGAGGTTGACAAACCGGCATTCATCGATAAACTTGGAAGACCATCGGCTTTTGCAATTTCAACACCCAGCTTGGCACTTTCTTTATTTAACTCGGCATTTTTAATCTGTGGCTTAATTCCCAGAGCCTGGTTGTAAATTTCCTGGGCATTGGGCTGAGCCGAATCAACCAGTAAACTTTCGAGGTTTGGTGAACTGATTTCGAAAGTACCGTCAACCGGCAATTCCATCAGTTGCATCAGGTTAACCTTACCCATGGCCAGCTGACTTTTTGCTGAAGCTAAGGTCGACTTTTCAGTAGCCAGCTGCGATTTGATTTGCAAATAATCCGACATCGAGATAACTCCGAGATCCATGCGCTCTTTAGCCAGATTCAACTGTTCGGTGGTCGAAACAATTTGCTTTTCGGCATTGCTTACATTTTCGTAATCGTACAAAACCTGCAGGTAAGCGTTCATAATACTCAGTCCAATCGATTCTTTTACAGCCTCCGAATTGTAACGGCCACTCTCCAAATCGATTTCTGCCTGCTTGATTTTATTACTCAGTTTCGAACCATTAAACAGCGAAACATTCGAGTTCATCGAGAAGTTTGTGCTATTGGCTCCCTTACTGTTACCGTACAAACCGGTATTGTAATCGAATGCTTTCGACCAGTTGAAGTTCTCGCTGGCCGATGCATTTAATGATGGCAACCGGTTGGCCTGAGCCTGATTGGCATTCAGCTGGTTCCGGCTATTGGTCAAAATGGTTTTCTGCACCTGAATATTTTTACTCAATGCATAGTTGATACATTCTTCCAAAGTCCAGATCTTGTTCTGTGCATTTACCATGAATCCTGAAACGAGGATCAGGAACCCGGAAATCAGTAAACTTTTTCGAATTGTTTTCATCGTTCTATTGCTTATTACTATTTTAAGCCAAAACTACGCTGGCTATATAAGCTTATAAAATGCAATAGACGTTTGGGCAGTTTTTATCGACGTTTGGGCAGAATTTTAGTCTGGCAGGATTTTCTATTTAGACTAGTTGTCTGTACAATTCATAGTTTTCGTCATCGAAACACACGAAATAAACCTGCTTCGGAAGTTGGTTGACAGCCAGGAAACCGGTCACTGCGCCAACAGCAATCCGGGCAGCCTGTTCCTTAGGGTAACCATATACACCGGTACTGATATTTGGGAAAGCAATGGTTTGAGCTCCGTTTTCAGCCGCGAGTTTTAGCGAATTGAGGTAAGCATTTTGCAGAAGCTGCGGCTCGTTGTTGTTTCCACCGTGCCAGATTGGCCCAACGGTATGAACAACGAATTTCGCCGGAAGGTTTCCTCCTGAAGTGATAACTGCATTACCGGGTTCACAACGCCCTTTTCTGACAACAATTTCGCGGCATTCAGCCAATATTTGAGGACCACCGGCACGATGAATAGCGCCATCCACTCCTCCACCTCCCATTAGCGACGAGTTGGCAGCATTCACGATAGCATCAACTTCCAGTTTGGTAATGTCGCCCTGAATAACAAATATCCGGCTAAGCGTTGTGTACATATCGATGAGTTTTGCTAATCCAAAGTTACAACTAATCCCTTCGCTGAAAACAAAAAAGTCAGGGCTTCATTGGATTGAAACCCTGACTAATATTTTCACTTCTAATCTTGCTTTTACTTTTTCGACAGCTTCAATGCCTCGGTGGTAATGTAATATTTCACCAACATATTCGGTACTTCCCATTCAGGTAACTTACCGTCTTTCAGGTACTGCAGGTACTTTTCAGTAACCTGACCAAAATGGGCTTCGTGACCAACACTGTACTGTGCCGGAATTTCAACAACCCAACGTTTGTCGGCCAGTTTCGTCAGTTTCAGACCAGCGTATTTAGCTGAAATGGTTTCTTCAACTGCTTTTTTCAGGCTGGCTTCGAAAGCAGCCAAGTCGGTTGCTCCGGTGGCTTCAACGTAAACAGTTGGTTTGTACTTTTCATCCTTCGTTTGCTTGATGATTACATTACTCAGCTTTCCGCGCATCAGGCAGTAGTGCGAATCGCCGGCGCCTTCCGGAGCTTCAAAGTCCCACAATGCGGTAACTTTAAACGCTTTTCCTTTCAGTTTATACTGCATCTCGCCATTAGCAAAAATCTTCAGTTTCCCATCCGAAACGTCTTTTTTCAGGTATTCCGGGAACTCTTTCAAGCCGGTTACTTTCTCGAATTGCTCCGGAGTAAAATCGGTTGTCCAATGCTTAGCCGAAGTCATTTGTACATCGGTTTTATTCAGTACCACTTCCGGGAAAGCGCTCCACTGAGCCAAATCAACCAGGTGGGTAGCCACATCGGCATTTCCTTCGCCCTGTTGCGACATGTCGAAAAACCATGCAGGACGTTTCAAGGCAGCACCCGAAACCACCTTACAGAAATTGTGCACGCTTAAAATATCAATGGCTGGCTCTTCAGTAGTTCCATCAATCAAACCACCAAACACGTCAGGAGTGTTGGCCAGTTCTTTTTGGATGATATTGGTAATTTCAAATCGCTCAGTCATGATATCGTAAAGAAGAACGCCCTTCTCGGCGGCAGTTTTAAACGACTGTTCCAACGCAGGGAATGCTTCTGGCGTAATTACCATTGGTTTATCGGCAAACACATTGATTCCGGCCTCAACCGCTTTCTGAATGTATTCGGTTTTCTTGGCGTTATTGCCGGCAACCATCATTACATTACCAGGTTTTTCGGTCAGCATTTTTTCGAGATAATCGTTGCCGGTATAGACCTTTTCAATCCAGGCAGTCGGGTTATCAGCCCGTTTATTAAAGGCATCAATACGGCCCAAATGCTGATTAACATCATCACCTTCAGGAGCATAAACATATACCGTTGGATCGATCTGTTCGTACATCGATTTCTGAATCAATGCAGCATGGAAATGCCCCGGATCAAGCGTCATGAGTTTCACTTCGCCTTTGGCCCCGGTAAATTTGGCTGATGATTGTTCTTTTTCGGCTGGTTTTTGTCCGCCCCCGCCGCAAGCAGAAAGAAGTGCTGCCATAGCTAACACTGAGATTACGTTTTTATTCATAGGTCTGATTTATAGATTTTCTGATTTATTGTCAGCAAAAATAAAATATTCTGCCAAAGAAAACAGTGTTTCCGGTATTGGCTTTATTTATAAATCTGGACCTAGCACGACCGATGCCCGTCGATATCCCGGAAATCGATGTTGTAAACCTCACCGTTTGCCAGGGTAATCGTTGCTCCAAGAGTCGAATACTGCGAAGTAACATCCATAATTTTGATGTCCTTTATCGGCGACAATTCCTCAGCAGTCCATTCCTCATTATCCATACGGTGCAACATCACGCTAATCATCAATTCCATGGCCGGATTTTTATCCATGCGTTTTTTCCAGGCATAAATCACGGTGCTTTCATCGGCTTCGGCATTGCGATCGGTATGCACCAAAGTATCCAGCTTATCCCATCCGTGATAAGTAATCAGCGCAACTCGACGTCCCGGAATGGAGGCTGTCATTACTTTTTTATCACCATCTTCGAAATGTTTGACAACGGCTTTTTTACCTCCAATGTGTGGCAACCCGAAATGGCCAAGCGTTAATTCGTACTCAAATGCCAGACGTGTGCGATCGACCCGGATCACACCGCCCGGAATGGTTATCTCGGCCAAATCGATGATATATCCTACCCCATTATTTGGCGGACGGCGCATAATGGCCTGCCGGTAAAGAACGTTGTCGCGAACCCCATTGAAAAACATACTTTGCGAAATAGTGAACGATCGATTCTTTTCCGAATCGTTTTCCACGGTTTTTCCGGTGAGGTAAAAATTTACATCGTCGCCACGTACATCGCGTGGGTCCTGACTGCGGTAGCTGTATTCCATCGAGGTTCCGCCCTGCGGATCGTGATCTTCCCATGGGAAATGCGTATTGTAAACCAGCTTCGAATAGTTCGGGTCATCGTAATATACTTTCCCTGGAATAATTTCGGAAGTACCAGTTTTGCCATGGTTAACCAACATCAACCCGGGATTTTCAAGAATGACTTTATTTGATTGATCGCCCAAATTTTCCCACATTCCATCGTTTTCCTTGGCTGTCCAGAATGGTGAATCATCGGGCAAAGCCAGGCAAATAAACGGCAGGAACATCAGGAACGGACTACCGGCACAACTGTAGTTTTGCACCATGTATTCCTTTTGTCCGTAGAAACCAAGGCTTGGAATATCGTTGTAATAGAATTCCTCGCGGGTTACAAACTGAAGCAACGAACCGGAGCAAAGTCTCCGCGCCCAACCAGCGTCCAGCAGATTTTTATCTTTTAACATGAATGCAACCGGGAACGCTCCCGAGACCCACGTGCGGTAACAAATGCTGCGCGACCACATGTTGATATAACCATCTCTGCCAAAGAAACTAGTGAGCGATTCCATTAATTTCTGAGCCGATTTCTCAATAATTTCAGCTATTTCAGGATAATATTCGTCGCCAAATGTTCGGTTCCAGATGGTTGTATAAACGATGAACAAACTGATTGAATAGTAATTGTATGTTTGCTCGAGGTACCATCCATTTCCAGATTGATATGACACTACCCACATCAGGTGACTTTTCAGCAAATCATTGTCAATTTCATATCCATACTTTTTCAGGAACGAAAGGGCGATGATGTTAAAAATTCGCCAATTGTTTTGCGTAGTGCGGTGGTGAGCCCATTTCGAAATGGTGATCACCATCTCATTTTTCTGTTCTTCGGTGTACTGAGACCAGATGGTTTCGGGCATCAGCAACAGCGTTTTGAATAAACCGCCAAACTCACAGGTAAACTGGTAATTTGAATCGGGCAAATCCTCGGGCATTGGTAGCGAATTGGCATGCCCCGGAGTGAATGCATTGTATATCTGACGGCTGTAATAATCGCGCAGATTGATGCCTTTGATGGTGGTCGCCGGATCAATATGAATCAGCGGACCTGCCAGCGTAAAAGTACGTTCGAGTGCTTCAAAATCAGCCGATTTATAACGCCAATCCGGAGCATTGGGCTGCGGATACGTTTTCCCCGGAACTGACGGAAACGTCAACGGATCGGA
>JAJZSZ010000242.1 GCA_021849365.1 Bacteroidota bacterium
CACATACTGGCGCAAACTGTTCTCGATAATTCCGCGATATAACCGACCAAGACTTTGGTAGCCGGCCAGAATAGTGATTGTTCCATGCTCAATTTGCTGAAGGAGGTCGTTCTTTCCGTCAGGACGGTGAATTTCAACCAAGTGTCCTTTCTGATCGACAGTTGTCTGGTCAATTTCAGGCTTAAACAATTCGTAAGCCTGAGACAAAATCCAAACTTCACCGGCTTGTGATTCGACGCGCAGATCATAATCACCCGCATCGTGCCAGCCACCGCGGTTCAGGCCCGGAACCTGATCGAGCGGTTTAAACTTCGTAAGGGTTGAATGTCCCTGCTGATATCCATCGAAATGATTGGTGTCAACCGGGGCCATCAGCGCGTCGTCCATGTGGCAGAGGCCATGCCAAACCCGGTAGCCTTCGTTCACCCGCATGTGGCACATTTGCACCGGAAGAAAATACTCAACAGTGGGCTGCCACACATTCCGGTCGTAAATTGTAGTGCTAATTCGGAACGGTTCAGTTATATTTCCGGCATATTTTACCTGATAAACTCCGGGAGTTTTTACGTCCGAAAAGTCGAGCTGATAATAATTAAAGCGAAGAAATTTGCCCCACTTTTTTGGTTCAACGGTGCGTATCTCGGTCAAACCACCATCTTCGGAAATCCGGTATAGACTAGCCTTTTCAAGTTTCGGATCGTTTTTATCCACCTCAATCACCGCTATTTTTTGCTGATCGGGATGGTAACCAATCTGGCTTACATGCACTACCGGTTTCGACAGGAAGTTGGGCAACACATTGCAATTAACTTCCCACTCGATTGCACCAACTGTTTTACCCGGTGTAACCAGCGAGCGAACCACGAACCAGCCATTATTGTGGTAAAAACGACCGTCCATCAATTGCAGTGGCTCGCCCTTACTTTCGATGATCATGGTTTGTGTCATGGTTTCCGGAGCAATGGTCAGTTTTTTGCCTGAAGCCATTGGGAAAGCCTGCCAGTTTCCATCCACATCTTTTTCCATTGGGCCATTGGCTTGTGTGGGGAAAATTCCGGATTGCTTATCGAGGTACCAGCTTTTGCCAAACAACAGCGCTGGGAAAAGTTCGAAATTGAATCCGACTTTCTTCTCCCATCCTGCAGGAAGAGGCTTATCCAGATCGACCAGTATGCGGAATTTGTTTCCCTCGCCAACTACGCGAACATGATAAGTAAAATACAAATCGGGATAAAAGACCGGATTGAATCCTTTTCGATTAATCGCCGAATCTGGATAAGTACATTTTACGCTGATTTCATTTTTCGTGCGGTCAACCGAGCGCTTGCCAACCTTCGGGATAGGCTGCCATTGCCCGGGAGTAGGCTCCAAACGCAGATCGCCATTGGTTGCTACTCGCGTTCCGTTCTGGATAATTCCAACACCACCCTGATGACCTTCAGGATAAATATCGAAAAACACCATCACATTCAGTCCGGGTTTTTCGAAATATTCGTTTTCGTTGATTTGAAGCGACTGGGCCATCAGCCTGACATTAGCCATCGCCAGCACGAATAGTCCCAATAAGAATAACTTTTTCATATTTAGGTTTGAGATTAAGGTTCGGACGAACAAAGTTAAACTTATTGTAATAACTACAAACACAAAATTTTAAAACCTAAATATCAG
This sequence comes from Bacteroidota bacterium, assembly GCA_021849365.1. Lineage (GTDB taxonomy): Bacteria > Bacteroidota > Bacteroidia > Bacteroidales > Prolixibacteraceae > Aquipluma. Next base: position 1,669 of record JAJZSZ010000242.1, read on the forward strand.
CATCCGCTTCATATACTACAAAGAAAACCAGTAGGAAAACTTAATCAGGAATACGTTGTGCGGCGTTACACCAAACAAATCCTTCATGTCGCGACCGAAATCGAACGATCCGTTGGATTCCGAATTTGTTCGCCCCTGCGACCAAACTAAAAACAATGTTGATCCGGGTGAATATTCCCAACGCACAACCAGATTTGACCGAAACTGGCGAAAATTAAAGTCGGGATTATCAAATGAATAATCCTCAGCGCCATCCTGGTCTTCATCAACTTCATACAAATTATCTGTCGAATTAAACGCAATTTCGTGCGGCAGAAAACTGCGGTAACGATCGTGAAACCGTTCAGCTTTAGGCGAGGTTACCTTTTTAAATTCGGTGTATTTCCCAGCCGAAACAAAAGGCTGCCCATAGTATTCGAGCGACAATTCCGGGGTAAATGTATAGTTGATACGGAAAGTGAAACTAGCCGTTTTCTGATTGATCCGGGCAAAGATGTAACGCGGGTCATTTTTCATTGCATTTTCCGAAACATACTGAAGTGCATCATTTGTAATACTGTACGCCGGAGAAAACGAAACAGCCAGTGAATTTATCGGGCGATAGTTTAGTCCGGCCCAATATTCCTGATTCCTGAAACTTTTTACATCGCCAAATCCCTGATAATTCCCGAAATAAAACGAGGCTTTCCGCGAACGATTCGATTGCACATTCAGGTTCATATTTAACGCACCGGGCAGAATAAAAGTCGGGCCTCCGCGCAGCAAGTTGGTCGATTTATTATCGCCACTTCTCGTGAAATTTCCATTGAGGTACCATTTGTTTTTAAACTGCGTACTGAAATTCATGTTCGTGTATGCCGACAACCTTTCTCCTGAAAAATTCCAGTACATCCAGTAATTGGTATTCAAGTAGAAGTTATTAAAGATTGAAAACGGGTTGCGAACATAGTAGGCGACCCATGAACCATGATGAATCACGTCGGAATAGCGCATGTAGCCAATATCGTTGAACTCCAACCCGGGCGAGCGCAATGTAAAACTGGTTTCGAACTGAACACGCTTTTTACTGCTTCGCCCAAACTTAAAAGTTCCACCATAACCAGACAGCGAAGTTCGCGATGAATCAACCGACACGTAATTCGCATCAGGTCGCTGATAATAACGTGCTGACGATCGTTGTGCCGCAATCATGGCTTCCGGTTTGCCTTTGATATAGCTAAACTCGGCATTCGCATTGAAATACCAGGTCCGTTCTTTCCAGTTCCTGTTAAAGTTTAAACCTCCGGTGTAAGCTGCAGTTGGCAAATAATTCAGAGCAGGATTGGTAATATCGCGATTAACAGCGGTGACAATTCCACCCAAAACGGTTTCTCCCTTATTAAAATCCTGCTGCAGGCGACCCACAAAATAGTTGGTCATTGGCTCAACCGATTCTTTTCGCCTTGCGCCATTGTTGTCAATTACCGCATTTTCATTAGAGGTAACACTTTCAAGCAAACCAATCGACAAACCTTTTTTTGTTTTTCCTGAAAGTTTCATAGCCCCAAGAATGGTTGTTGCGTCCGGAATATCAGCATGTTCGCCATCTGCAAGATCGGGCGAGTTGTGCGGATAACGCCCGATACGCCGCGAATAAAAAAGGTTATCGGCGCCCATATTATGAATTACAATTGAATTCGACGGCGCAAACTCGTAAATATTTTTCCCTTCTATGAAAAACGGCCTTTGCTCCGAGAAATACGATTCGAAAGCGCTCAGGTTTACTTCTGACGGGTCGGCTTCAACCTGCCCAAAATCGGGATTGATCGAAAAATCGAGCGTCAGGTCATTGGTAATAGCGGCCTTTCCGTCGAGTCCAGCCGAGAAAACACTCTTTTTCCCATCGAGAAACGGATTGCCATCTTCTTTTTCGAATCGTTCAGTTCGGGCAACGGTGTATGGCAATAATTCAATTTTCCGCTTAGGCTTGATATCCTTGATCCCGTGTAATTCGCCGTAAAGGTGCACCTGCCCTGGCGATCCTTTGGGAATAAACTGCCAGGTTGAACGTTCTTCGAGCCTAAAAATGTGTCGCATTACCTGGATTCCCCATATATGCTCGTCCTTTTTTCCAAACCGTAGCTGACTGAGTGGAATTTTAATCTCGGCGCACCAGCCTTTGTCGTCAATCGAAGTTTTGAGAAACCAGATCGGGTTCCAGCTTTCGTCCCAATTGTTGCCGTCCTGAGTTACCGCCTCATCGCCTTTTGCTCCCGAAGCCATGGCGGTGAACGAAAAAGCCGTTTGCTGATCGTAATAGCTGTCGATCGCTATCGACACCATATCGCCATCGAAATTATCGCGTCGTGATATGCGGCGGCTGATTTTTTGCGGTTCGGAATCGAAAGCACGAATAAATAAATACAGGTTATCGTCGTCGTAAAGAATTTTAAAGCTGGTTTGCTGGGATGGGGCTTTATTCTCGTAGGGCTGAATTTGAATGAAATCGCCGGTCCAGGCTACTTTGCTCCAGCACGAATCGTTGAGCAATCCGTCAATTTCGGGAGCAGTCTGGGTAAAGGCAGTTTGATAAGTTCGCTTCTCAATGGTCTGCGACTGACCCACTAATGCCAGGCAAATAAAAATAAGAACGAGCAATCTTTTGATTGAAAAAATAGGCTTCATCAGGATGTGTTAAAATTGTTTTCATGGATATTCTAAAATCAAAGACTTCGTTTTTTCTGAAATGTTACACTGATCAAAACTTTTTCTGAGAAGAACCACTGCAATGCTCTTATTATCTCCTCGGTTAGAAATATAACGCATCTCCATTGACGTTATTTCATTCCACCTGCACTTATCTCTAACAATCAAAAACTTACACCATAAATTCAGACTTGACTTCACAACAAAAAAAAGGCGATTCATTAATTGAATCGCCTTCGAAAAAAGTAAAATTACTTCCTATTTCAATATCAGTTCGATAACCGGAATTTCAACATTCGGTTTGATTACAGGTAAACTCAGGTTTATGCTACCTGTACTTTCGCCTTCTTTCATGCCATGTTCAGTACGTTGAGAAATCTTGATTTCTGAAGCATCGTGCAAGAATTGGGCATATTTAATCTTTCCGGCAAAACCCGTCAATGTGAGGTTCTGCAAAGGATAATCGAGCAAATGAATATACAACCTGTTTTTTTTGGGATTGTAAGTCAGTAAAGTATTATCCGGAGCTTTAAACTCTTCAGGAGCCTGTGTACAGCCATAAATCGAGCGGTTGTTCCATTTCATCCATTCGCCCATAGCCAGCAGAGCTTTGTTGGCACGCTCGTCGAACATCCCGCGAGCTGTCGGACCAACATTCAGAAGCAAATTCCCGCCTTTACTAACCGATTCGATTAATAAACCAAGCAATTGTTTGGTGTCTTTCCAGGTCATTTCGTCGCGGTAATATCCCCACGATCCACTGAAAGTCTGGCAGGTTTCCCAATATGCTTTTTTGCCATTTACTTCAGGCCATTTCGACACTTTGTATTGCTCCGGAGTTGTAAAGTCCCAGCCATCTTCGTAGTCTTTCAGATCTAGACGGTCGTCAACAATAATGCCTGGTTGTAACTGACGGATCAGTTTCAGAAGTTTTTCCGAATCCCAGTCTTTTGCACCTTTTCCGTTTTCACCCGGATAAGAGAAATCGAGCCACAGAATATCCACTTTCCCATAGTTGGTCAGCAGCTCGCGCACCTGGTTATGAAGGTATTCGCGGTACTTGTTCATATCGCGACCTTTATTCAGCTCGGCTAGTTTTGCTTTATCATCAGTACGTTGTGGATGCACACGGTCGACAGTAAAATCGGGATGATGCCAATCGATCAAACTATAATAAAACCCGATTTTCAAACCTTCAGCCCGAAAAGCTTCTACCCATTCTTTCAGCAAGTCGCGGCCAATAGCTGTATTAGTAGCTTTGTAATCGGTAAACTTCGAATCGAAAAGGCAAAATCCTTCATGGTGTTTGGTGGTAATCACGGCATATTTCATGCCAGCGGCTTTGGCCATTTTTGCCCATTCGCGCGGGTTGTACAAATCCGGATTAAAATTGTCGAAGTACTTTTGGTAATCTTCGGTAGTAATGCGTTCCTGATTCTTTACCCATTCGTGACGGGCTGGCAAAGCGTATAACCCCCAATGAATAAACATCCCAAAGCGGTCGTTCACCCACCAGGCCATCCGTTCTTTTTTCTGGTCTTCGGTTTCGGGAAAGAGTTTTTTCTGTGCTGCTGCGTTTTGGATCAAGCAAGCAATAAGAAGCACAACAAAAGCTAATTTTCTCATTTAATTTAGTTTAGGTTTTTAAATAATGATTTATTTCTGCAGAATTAAAAGTACAACATCCATTTCAGAATACAATCCTGTACTGTGCTGATAGGATATGTTTGGAAACATCAGTTTTGTACGCCGGTCGATTCCCGGAACAGATTTATCTCTGACAAATCCTTCGAAACCAAGGCATTTCGTAATCCAAAATACAGTATAACCTATTGACATTCATCGTTTTATTTTGTAATTTTATTCATAACCCAAAAAAATTTCATCATGAAAAATTATTTAGTAATGGTCGCCCTTTTGTTGATGTCGTTTGGGTGCGCGCAGCCAGATCCCAAAACAGAACAAGCCAATGCTGAAGCTGCAATTAAAGGTTTTTATGCAGCATTCGAAAAATTTGACTATGCTGCCATGCGAACTTTTTGTACTTCTGATTTTCATGCCATTGAAGGTGAAAATTTCTTTTCCAATCTGAACGATTACTTCGCGATGCTCAAATCCTTCGAGGGTTCTACCTTACAGGTTCAAATGGATTTCATGAATGCAGACGTGGTAAAGGATTTGGCAGTTGTCCTTTTCAAATTTGATGTTAATATGAAAAAGGACAAGATGGAGATGAACATGAAAGGATACGAAAGCCATACGCTTAAAAAGATGAATGGCAAATGGTTAGTCTCATTTTATCAATGCACCTATACCAACGCTCCACCCAAATTGGAAAAGGGAAGTTTGCTTGGACTTCATTTTTATAAAGATTTGGGCTTGAAGCCCGGAGTTACAGAAGCTCAGGCAGAAGATTTTATCATGAATAAATACATACCGGCATATAATGCTTTATCCGAAGACACCAAGGCCATTCCAATTAAATCGCTGAGGGGTGAAAATAAAGACAAATTTGCGATCCTTTTCTATTTCACATCCGAAGATGCTCGCAATAAGTATTATGACCAAAATGGAAATCAAACCGCAAAAGGTCAGGAAATGTTTAAAAAGCTTGATGGGGTTCAAGCTGAGTCAGCAAATTTCTTTATTTCGAAAGGTGATGTATATAACGACTGGCTCGTAAAATAATTGGCAGGAATTTTAGACAAAAATGTCGAAAAGGAGGTTGATAGCCTCCTTTCTTTTTTTGTTTGATTACTTTAGCGCAATATTCATAAAGGCTGAATGACAACAAAAACCATCCATATTGAACCTATTGGC
>JAJZSZ010000010.1 GCA_021849365.1 Bacteroidota bacterium
AAAGGGAAAGCTAAAGATTTTTTGAATTCTATTCTTCTTGTCTGAAACACTTCTTGTTTCGACACAATGTTTTCTTGCTCAAGAAATCAGCCTGAAAATCGCTCCAAATCTCGGCCGAAAGGTCAGCCAGAGGTTCCCCGCGCAATTCTCCACCATCCTGCAGCACAACGGCCGACGGATCAGCTGAATATTTCACAACCGATTCAGCCAGAAAATCCTTAAATCTCACAAGTTCCTGCTTTGCCCACATATTTGCATCCTCGGCAAGGAAATACGATTGCGTATCGGCCACCCAACTGGTGGGCTTAATTTTATAAATCCACCCTTTTGCGTATGGTTCTTCATTCAAAAATTCGGGATTCTTAAGAAGTAAGACATTGGCTTCAACAATCTCCCCTGAAATAGGTGAAGTAATTTTCAGCGATTTATCGTTCTGAATAATCTCAGCAATAAAATCACCCTTGCGGATGCGTTCTCCGGACTCAAGAAGCCGGTTAAGTTTCACCTCGCCGGTAATGCGAACCAGCAAATCATCAAGACCAACTTTTGCCATTCCCGACCGTTCAAGGTGAGCCCAGGTATGAAATCTGCTAAAAAACAAACCCTGTGGAATTTGCAGTGAATCAACAGTCAAATTTCCAGCAACTCCACTGTGCCGCTTCTTGCTTTTAATCCTTTTGTTCAGAAAAATCCAGAAAGGAATGAGAATGGCAAAAAATGCAATGATTGCCAAATATTCAATTCCTTTGGTTTCGAAAATGTTGTTATAAGTGAATTCGTCCATAATCTTTATTTTTTTGCCGCCACAAAAATAACTATGACAGCTGATTTATTCTACATATTCTTAAACAATTAGCAAAACAATTTAATGTTTTGCCCATGAGGGCGATTCGCGAAGTACGGGCATTCGGGCAATAACCCACCGGAATATCCATATTTCAGTAAAAATAACGGCCAGGGTCACTACAATTTCCATCCACGAAGGAACGTAATGAACCGCTGCATCCCACCTAAAACCAATAACAGTAACATTTAGCCTGTTTATAATCACCCCTAGCATTGTAAGAACTGAAGCAACTTTCACCATGGCAATATTGTTGGTTCGGTAGCTATAAAAGAAGAGAGTCATTGGCAACAAAATAAACCCAAATATTTCAAGCAAAAACCAATAACCCATTGGAGTAGCAAGCAAATCCCATCTTTGATCGTGAATAAACACCAACAGTTTCAGGAAAAAATAAGCAAACATGGTTCCGGCACAAATTTTTGCCAAACTGAGAACAATGTCATTTTGTTTATGATGATTCGTTTCATTTATCTGGAATGAAAAGACTTTATGAGTAATTGAGCCTTCGAAAATGACCATGGAAAGTCCGGCAAAAATACTCGACACAAAAAACATAATTGGAATAAATTCGGAATACCACAGCGGATGAATCTTCTCTTTGGCCATCAGGTAAAGTGCGCCCAGGCCCGATTGGTGTAAAATTGAAAGCGTTATCCCAAAAATAACGGCTGCAATGGTCATTCCTGAAAGTATTTTATGCGCACGCCGGGCTCCGAGCCATTCGGCAATCGCCGGAGAAAATTCGATCAGCTGGGCAATCATATAGAGCAGAAAATGCCAGGCCACCAAGAACAGGACTGAACTTACGCCAAAACTGTTTCCGATAATGGGATTTACCACATGCCATGGACGCCCTAAATCGAGTAACAAAGCTCCCGCGTAAAAGACATAAGCCAGAAATCCATTCAAAACCGTGACTCTTACAATGGAATGATATTTCCTAATGTTTAAAATATACACCATGAACGTAAGCACATATGCACCACCGGCAAAGGCAACACCCGTAACCACGTCGAATCCAATCCAAAGGCCCCATGGAGTGTCCTGAGATAGATTTGTTATCGAACCTATTCCGTAAATGAAACGGTAAACAATTAAAGCCAATCCCAAAATCATAATCGGAATTGAAATAACATTAAACGGAGTTAACCATTTGCCCTTGGGTTTTAGCTCACTGGCCAGAAATTTCCAAATAGATTTTCCGTCGCGGTCGATGACTATCGAATTATTATTATTCATTGCTTTCATCGGTTAAATTGTTTTTTGTTGCCTGATAAACGCCCAACAAAAGAGTTGGCACCAAAACGAAAATTGATGGCACACTGTAGAGAAATCCTTTGGTCAATGCCGGATAGGATGAATTCTGTAATTTCGTATTCATTCCAAGTTCTTCGAACGGAACAGGAGAAAGATAAAGCCACCCGGTTCCTCCCGCCTCGTGCTCACCATAAATATGATCGACATAAGCATCCGGTTTTTCATAAATTCTACGTCTGGCTTCTTTAATCAAATCTCTGCGTTTGCCATATAGTAATGCTTCGTTCGGACAATTGGTTACACATACGGGAGCTTCTCCTTTTGTTTGCCGCTCGAAACACATATCACATTTCTGAATTTTCGGATTTGCGCTGTGGTATTCGAACTTTGGACCATCAAACGGACAAGAAACCATGCAGTAACGGCACCCCATACATTTATCCCCATTCCAGGTAACAGGTCCCATTTCATTCTTTTGCATCGCTTGTGTCAAACAGGCAGCCCCGCAAGCCGGTTCGTTACAATGCATGCACTGCCGCTTAATGTACACCTCTCCTTTGGTCGTTTGAAATGTGTTCACTACCGTATTACAACTTTCATTGGTTTTACGAACAGCTTCAACCTCCGAAACCGGCTCAGGAAGCCCATGAGCTGCTGCGCACTCGTACTCGCAGGTTCGGCAACCAACACATCGAGTTGAATCATACAATATACCAAAGAACTCAACCTGACTTTTATTCTTAGCTGATGCATTCTTTCCTATAGCAAGCGTTAAACCTGTTGCACCCACCAGGCCCAAAAATCCTCTTCGATTTATGCCCATAATGTTCGTTTTATTAGGTTTATTCTAACTTATTTAGATGCATCAATAAACTTAGTCTGAAAATCATCCCAAACATCCGGACCAAGTTCGGCAAGTGGATTATCAACTAAAGCACCACCGTCCTGTAAAACAGCATATGCTGGCGAAGTTGCTAAGGCACTGGTGAAAAAGTCTTTCAAACGTTGAAACTCATTTAGCAAACCTGCTTTAAAATTTTCAGCTCCTATAAGATACTGACGCTCCAGTCCCCAGTTTAAAGGTTCTATTGCATAAACCCAGCCTTCTGAATATGGATCAGAATTTATAAGAGATGAATTTGATAACAGTTTTTCGTTTATTTCAGTAATTGTTCCGGAAACAGGAGAATAGATATGAATTTGTTTTCCCTTGTGAACTAAAGAAAGTAACCTATCTCCTTTCATAATTATATCACCAGTATTTCTGGTTTCGATACGGGTAATTTTACCAGTAACATGTTGGAGAAAATCATCGATTCCAACTGTAACCAAACCATTTTTTCGCATAAAAGCCCATGCATGAGTTTTATCAAAGTAAAGTCCTTTGGGCACAATAATAGATTCAGCGTCAAAAGCACTCATTACGCTATGCCCGGAATCATTTACCAACATTTCACCTCTTTTGAATTTCACAAAAGCCAACTCTACTATTACACCGCCCAATACAATAACGACCAGAATTAAAAGCAGAACGGACATAATCGTATTTGAACTCTCAATTAGCCCTGAAGCTAATGTTTCCGGCTCATCAAATCTGGATAACTGAGCAATCTGCTCATTATAAATCAAATCGCTGAATCCATTTTCCCCCAAATATTTCTGCCCATCAGTAACTATCCACTTCAAAAAATCAACTTCAGCAATATTAACAGGCGGCGTGGGCGAAACGGTATAAATATTTAACAAGAATGCTTTCGGATATTTACCAATCCAAACACCTCTTGAGAACGATTCCGGGTTTGAATAAATATCTTCCATGTAATCAAGTTTTCCGTTGCCGTTTCTATCGATCGGGACTAGCTTTATCCCTGGCATTAATGTTTTAGTTTCGTAATCTAAAGTCTGAGCGAGCTTGCAAAAGCCAATGGCTTTTGGATCATTCTGTATCGCTTGAATCATTTTCTGATCATCCAAAAGTTGAAATACGGAGGAAGTAACCTGAGCAGAATTTTGAAATTCACGCAAAACATTCAATACAAATGGATCATTCGCAATATAAACATGCATTGAGTTTTGACCAGATTTGTCATCCGACTTGCCCCAGCTTAGATTTACTGGGTCTCTGATTATCCTGATTAAGTCATTTTCTGGAATTCCTTTCGCAGAGATTTCAGTAAAAAGTGGATTCTTTTCATTCATAACCGGGACAAGTACGTTACGACCAACGATCATATTCCAGGATGAAATATTTTTTAATGCTGAATTAAATTTCCCCGAGTAAATTCCAATTCCAATTTCTGAACCAATTACTTCAGGGATATTAGCTTCCGGGAGTTTGTTGACTTTAATTTTTACCAATGGATTCAGATTCTGATATTCATCTGCCCATTTAGTTGTAAGATCGAATAAGTCCGGAGAAGTATTTACTGTGAATGAACCCTCCGGAGAATTGGTTCTTCCTGCTTTTCCCTCTTGACCTATTGCGAAACAGCAAGTAAGCAAGAGCAATCCAAAGGTTAAAAAGATCCTGGTTTTCATGATTATTTCGATTAAATTGACACTAAATTCATTTCCAATTTCAGTGCCAACAATTAAAAACAACCATAAAATACTGACTACAAGACCATTACAACATATGCGAATTTTTCAAAATTGCTTCAGTCTGTGTATTTTTTCAACACACACAAAATAAATACTATTCAAAACGTTCATAATCAATAATTTAAAAAATATGTATAATTAATACACATCTGCTTAATTTATCTACAAAATTTATTTTCAGAATTAATTTTCAAGGAGATACGAGACTTTAATCAGAAAAAAAAATCACATCGCCTGCTTTAAAGCAAAAAAGACTACTGCAATGCAATAGTCTTTTTGAACGAATTCTGTATTTCTATATTTTTTATTCTATCACATCATTGCCTTGAATAATTCCAGCTGCTCATTCATTGCTGCAATTTTATCGACAGGTTCGGTGCGTGCTTCCAGTAAAATCCAGCCATCATAATTTATTCCTTTAAATAAACCCATGAGCTGTTTATAGGGGTAGTTTCCAACATTAAATTCGCGGACATGCACTGTATCCCCAAACCATTTTTTTACTGAATTAAAATTTGCGTCAAGCCCTGGTGTCAACAAATCCTGATCATTGCAATTCCAGCACATTTTCACATTTTTTTCAGTTACCTGCTCAAAAATGGCTCTCATATTCGGTATTTCCTGTGTGAGATTACCGTGCACTTCTACCCTTACCAATTGGCCAAAATCTGCAGCAAATTTTCCAACTTCATTCAACGATGTCGCGATTTGAGCGATTGTTTTCTCTCTGGAAACTGATACAGGCAAATCATTGGGCTTAACTTTAATTCCTGAAGCACCAATATCCTTACATAGTTTAATGTACTCTTTGGTTTGGTCTATGTTTTTTCGCAGAGTAGCTTGATCGGGACTATGATATTCAAAATTCGAACCATAGCCCAAGCATTTTACAGAACTATCGGCAAATCGTTTTTTAACATCGGCGCGCTGACTTGCAGAAAGATTTATTTCCACTTTATGCGCATGATCAACCCGCAATTCAACTCCAAAATAGCCTGTTTTTTCGCAATTAGCGATAAGTGTTGGCAAGTCCCAGTCTTTAGCCCATTGATATGTAACCAAACCCAAATTCATTCCTGATTTTTTTTCTGCTGCTAAAACAGAAAGGGGTTCAAACATCGATAAACCGACCCCAGCAATAAAACTCCTTTGGATAAAGTTACGGCGAGAAATATCTTTCCTCATGTGATTAGTTTTAGCTTACTTGATTGTTAGTTAGTTACTGAAATAATTCAGATTAATTAAGTGCTAAATATAAGAAAAGATCGGTTTATTTTCCTTAACTTTTACTCCTAATACTAAATCTAAACTTTACTAAAATGACAAATCGCAAATCGCACATTTCAGGAAGTTCTTCATCAATTTACGAAGAAGGTTCGAATAAAAGTTTGCTAAACCGCCGTAAATTTATTGGTGGGCTGTCTTCAGCAGCTCTGGCACTCACAATCGTACCACGCCATGTTCTAGGAGGATCGGGATTTATCGCTCCAAGCGACAAGATTACACTAGCATATATAGGTACTGGTACCCAAGGATTAAGAGAATTACTACCTCTCCTTAAAATCCCTGAATTACAGATTATAGCGGTTTGCGATCCTCAGAAAGAAGCAATCGGTTACTTTGACTGGAGTAAAAACGGACTTCGTAATGAAATCCGCGAAACACTGCAGAACCCGGAATGGAATCCCGGGGGTGATAATACAATTCCCGGAGGTCTGAACAATGGTAAAGAAATCGTTGATACCTATTATTCGAAGTTTAGAAATGGCGAGATAACTGGAAGTTGCCGTGCTTATACTGATTTCCGGGAACTATTTGAAAAGGAAAAAGGACTTGATGCCGTAAAGGTTATGACTCCCGATCATTTACATGGCCTAATTGCCATTGCTGCTATGAAAAGAGGAATATCTGTAACCACCCACAAACCTATTTCAAACAGATTGGAAGAAGGGTTTAGGGTAATTGAGCAGGCTAAAACATCGAAAGTTACAACTCACCTGATTGCATGGGATTCCAATGGTTCAATGGAACAGGTTATGAATTGGATTAATCAGGGAGCTATTGGATCTCTGAAAGAAGTTCATAATTGGTCGAATCGACCGGTATGGCCTCAATATCCAACTTTACCAACCGAACAACCTCAGATCCCTAAAGGAATGGATTGGGATCTTTGGCTTGGCCCTGAAGCTGAACGCACTTATCATCCCTGTTACACCAATATGGTTTTCAGAGGCTGGTACGATTTCGGAGGTGGCTCTATGGCTGATATGGGGCATTACAGCCTATGGACCGTCTTTAAAGCTCTTGAACTGGAGAACCCTACCATTATAGAACCAACTTACAGCCATGTTTGCGGATTTCGTGATTCAACAGCCTTTCAGGTTCAAAACGACTTCTCGTTTCCGTTTGCAAGTTCTGTAAGGTTCAAATATCCAGCAAAGGGAACCCGGCCTGCAGTTGATCTAATTTGGTACGATGGTGGAATGAAGCCTCCTGTTCCTGATGAATTATACGAGGACAACAAGGAACTTCCGGCTGAAGGAATGATGTTTGTTGGAGACAAGGGCAAAATATTGGCAGGATTCCATGTCGATGATCCCCGGCTAATTCCAGAGAAACGTATGAGTACAATGCCTGCACTGAAAGAGGTAAAAAAGGAAAAAATATCAGGGTTTCAACAATTCATTGATGCAATAAAATCCGGAAAGCAATGCCCTGGGAATTTCAGAGATGCCTGGACACTGACTGAGGCCGTCAATTTATACGCTATTGCATTGCGTGCAGGCAAAATACTGAAATATGATGCCAACAAACGTACTATCACAAATTTCCCTTATGCCAACAAGTATCTCAGCAGAGAATATAGAAACGGTTGGTCACCTGAAAGTATTTAAAACTAAAAACTAAAATCAGATATGATAAACAGAAGAAGATTCATCAAAAATAGTGCAATGGGAATTGGATCAATAGCTATAGCTTCCCATTGTCCTCAGGTTCTTATGGCATCGTCAAATTCTAAAACACTGAAAAAGCCACTTGGATTCCAGGTGTGGACAATAAAGGATCAGTTAATTAAAGACTTTTCCGGAACTTTAAAGATGATGGCTTCATTAGGTTATCAAAGCGTGGAAATGTGTTCACCTCCGGGATACGAAAGCTCTGGATTTAGACCTCTGATGAAAATAAAAGCTTCAGAAATGAAAAAGATTGTAAACGACGCCGGACTTATTCTGGAAAGTACTCATTACGGAATGGACGAACTTCGGAAAAATTTGAATGAACGGATTGATTTTGCGCTCGAATCTGGACAAAAACAAATGATTTGTTCAAGTTTTGGACTGCCTAAAAACGCTACTATTAGTGATTGGTTAAAAGCTGCTGACGAATTAAACGAAATTGGAGCCAAGACAAAGAATTCGGGAATACAGACCGGCTTTCATAATCATCATACCGAATTTAGTGAAATTAATGGTCAATTAATCTATGACGTATTAATGGGACACTTTGATGAACAAGCAGTCAAAATGCAGTTTCAGGTTGCTGTAATTAGTATTGGATACAAGGCAGCTACTTATTTCGAAAAATATCCCGGAAGATTTATTTCTGCTCATTTAGCGGATTGGTCGCTTACCAATAATAAACAAGTCGCTTTAGGAAAAGGAATAGTTGACTGGAAAGAATTTTTCGCCGCAGCCGAAAAGTGCGGAATTAGCAATTATTTTGTAGAAATGGATCCTGACACATTTAAAGACAGCGCAAATTATATACTAAAGATTTAGATGGAAACTAACTCTTTTTAAGAACTTGAGTTTTAGTTAATCCCTTTTTAGTCATTCTCAAAATATAAACTCCATTTTTAAATTGAGAAAGATCTATTTGTATTTTTTGATAACCAGTATTCAACAAGAAGTTATCCCATTTTTTAACTTCAGTCCCTAAGATATTAATCAGGCTTATTTGTAATTCGCCTGATTCTTCAGTCTGAAGTTCAATGGTTACAAAATCTTTGACTGGATTAGGATATGCTTTCTCAATTGAAAAAGAATGTGAACTAGAAGAGATTCCAGCAGCAACAGTTTCGTTTTTTTGAGCATAGCTGCCAATCGAAACAATTAGTACAAACAAAAAAGTAAAAATTGATTTCATGGTCAAAGTTTATAATTCAATCAATAAACAAAAATCAGACCACAATATATTTTATTTAAGACCAAAGTTTATCCGGATAAATGCCATCATTGGTCATTTCCCGGATCTGGTCCATAACATACGGTTTATCGTCTTTATAGGTAACTCCAAACCAGGGTGAATCTGCAGACAATACTTCAACATTGATTAATCCTGATTGTATCATTTCAAACACAACAAAAGGAATATAAAACTCCGACTTTGGTTGATTTATATTCTCCTTTAAAAAGTCGATAAATTGATTTTGGATATTCAAAAAAATCGATGGGTGGAATCCCCAAAAATTCATTGACACAGTTTCATCCCCTTTAAGCTCAACTGTTTCTTCGTTTGATTCACAGACAATCAGTTTTCCTTCAGATCTAATTTTATGAGTCTCGGTAATTTTAGTTAAATAATTATTTTCGTCAGCTTCACAAATACCTCTGGATACTGCCCCAAATTCCGACAATGTGTTGCTTAATCTGTAACCAACCATGGCATACCTTTCTGGCGACACCAATGTCATTAAATACTTCGCAAGTACTTTATAGGCTTCTGCACCATAAAAGTCATCAGCATTAATAACTGCAAATGGCTCCTTAATTTCATCTTTAGCCATCAATACAGCATGACCTGTTCCCCAAGGTTTTTCTCTTCCTTCAGGAAGTTTAAATCCTTCAGGAAGCATGTTCGTCTCTTGGTACACATAACGAACATCGATTTTACCTTCAAGTTTTGCTCCAAAAAGGACCTTAAAACTTTCGGCAAAGCTTTCTCTAATTACAAAAACAACTTTCCCAAAACCAGCCCTTATTGCATCATATACCGAATATTCTAGTATTGTTTCACCATTAGGTCCAACTGGTTCAATTTGTTTAAGTCCGCCAAAGCGACTTCCCATTCCAGCTGCAAGTATTAAAAGAGTTGGTTTCATAAAAGTAATTCAGATTTTATTCTCAACAAAAATACGCTTTTATATATAGATTCATTCACTTTTTATACGGCATTAACTATAAAATAATCATCAAAATTAGTTTGGTACAGCATCACAAATGATCGAAATTTTAATATTATTTTTTTACGATGGTCCATAAACTCCTAAAGCCCGATAAAATATCGAGCTTCCCTGTCTTCAGATTATATGTATTCTTTGTTTCTCTTCTCTACCGGCTGGCTTCGAAAATACCTGTGGTGAACATGAACAAATAAGGAACAGGTATTATTCAATTTAAAACCGGGCAAACAACTTTAATTTTTTTATTCTTTTTTTACTCCTTTTCGTCTGGCCTACTGGATACCTGAGTTTTTTTTGAACATGAACAAGTAAGGAACAAGTATTACCATTAAACCAAACTTTTTTAATCTCTTTTGAACAATTCTTTTAGTAAAATTAACAGAACAAGTGAACTGAACAAGTATTAATCATTAAAAACCTAAAACTTCCAAATAACTATCGAAACAAGCAATTCTCATTAAAAACCTCTCAATAAAACCTCGCGAACGAACTATATATCTTTTATTCCGCAGTTTTTATCTTCTTTAGTATATCCTGTGCTTTCCGCTGGTAAAAGCCTCCCCGCTGTGCGATCTTCCTAAACTGCCTTATTGCTTTCTTTTCTTCGTGGGTCTGCAGGTAACACAGTCCGGTATACCATTCTGCCTGCTCGGTAAACAGGTTGTCTTTATCTACAATCACTGTCGCATATTCTGCTATAGCCCTGCTGTATTTCCCCGTTTCCTGAAGTGAAACACCGCTATAAAAATGACTGGCCATATTCGACGGATCCTGCGCCAATACCTGCCCAAAAAGCTCCAGTGCTGACTCATAATCCTGCCCCTCGTACTTCTGCAAAGCCTCGGCCATAGCCTTGTTTACACTGATCCCGGCTGAACGCGATGTACCGCTTGACTCATACCTGGAGTAAAAATCATGGTAAATATCGCTGGTCGAGGATTCCCGGGTAAGCAACCCGGTTAGTCCAAGCAATAAGATCAGTGAAGCTGCTACTGTTGCCATGGCAATCTTCTTGAAGCCAAACCGCCCGGCAATTGAGCGCTGTGCCTGATGATCGCCGGCAATAGCACCTGACAACCCCTGCAGCTTACTCCTCAGATGCATCACATCTGATTCGGATAACGCTGCATCAATATCCCTGATAAACTCAATTTCTTCCTGCAGCTTCTTATTACTGCTTAATTCTGCCTCAAACGAGGCCATTTCTTCTGTGGATAACTCATTGTGAAGGTAGTTCTCCAACTCTTCTATGCTCGCTGATGAAGGTAGCTCTGACCGTTGTATCGCATTCAGCGAGGCCCGCAATGCCATTATATCCGATTCGGCTCCGGCCTGGTCTATTTCCCTGGTTAAAGCCACTTCCCTAGACAAATCAACATTCACTAACAACTCTTCTTCAAACTGTTCCCTGTCTTCGGGCAACATCATTCCATCCAGGTAAGCTTCAATATCCACGGCACTATAACGGTGCGATGGTATGCTTTGGGCTATTTGCTTCAGATTCGCCCTGATATCTGTAATATCTTGTTCTTCCAGCGCTGTCTGAACTTCTGCAAAAAGCTCCTCTTCATAAGGACTAAACACGCTCTCATCATGAACAGATGGACTGGATTCGTCCTGTTCTTTATAAAACTGATGGATATTTTCTTTCCCCGCAATACTGTGCTGGTAGAGGTGTATACGAGGTAACGAATGACCAAATCCTAGCAGATCCTCTGTAGTTATCTGGTGGGAAAGACCCTTCTGTACCGAAAACTCATCGGCAAGTCCAAAACTAAATGAATCTACTACGTTAATATTTTCTTTAATCGCAAATTCAGCTTCCTGTTGAACTATCTGGTTCAAACTCATGCGAAGATTTATTACATCTTGTTCACATACAGCCTGTTCCACTTCCCCGTGGAGTGCTAATTCTTCCGACAAGTCTGAATCCAACGCCAGCTGGGCTTCAAACTCAACCAACTCTTCATGCGTCAGTTCTGAGTCAAGGTACTTGTCCGTTTGTTCAATATAGGCTGATTTGCGTATCATTTTACTGTTTATTACAGTGGTAAAAATCCTGCGAAGTATTACTAATACTCACACTATATGCTCTAAACGAGCTGAATATAATAGAAAATGGAATCTTTAATGTCGATTAGTCCAAATCAGCATAAGAATCTGCTAATTTGCCCCCTTTTACCATCGATAATTCGTCGGTAGTCAATACATCAAATGTGAAAGAATCAAATGTCTTGGCCTCGTTGTTCGCAAATAAAGTTTTCATTTTTTTGAGTTTTAATGATTAATACTTGTTCCTTATTTATTCTTGTTCGATGGTTTATCCCACGAAACCCGAAAAGGTAACCCCGGTTACTCAAAAAAAATTAAACATTTACTTACAAATATTCAACAAAACACTAATAATCAAATATTTAAAAATTAATATTTTTTTTCACGATAGCCTATAAACTCCTAAAGCCCGATAAAATATCGAGCTTCCCTGTCTTCAGATTATATGTATTCTTTGTTTCTCTTCTCTACCGGCTGGCTTCGAAAATACCTGTGGTGAACATGAACAAATAAGGAACAGGTATTATTCAATTTAAAACCGGGCAAACAACTTTAATTTTTTTATTCTTTTTTTACTCCTTTTCGTCTGGCCTACTGGATACCTGAGTTTTTTTTGAACATGAACAAGTAAGGAACAAGTATTACCATTAAACCAAACTTTTTTAATCTCTTTTGAACAATTCTTTTAGTAAAATTAACAGAACAAGTGAACTGAACAAGTATTAATCATTAAAAACCTAAAACTTCCAAATAACTATCGAAACAAGCAATTCTCATTAAAAACCTCTCAATAAAACCTCGCGAACGAACTATATATCTTTTATTCCGCAGTTTTTATCTTCTTTAGTATATCCTGTGCTTTCCGCTGGTAAAAGCCTCCCCGCTGTGCGATCTTCCTAAACTGCCTTATTGCTTTCTTTTCTTCGTGGGTCTGCAGGTAACACAGTCCGGTATACCATTCTGCCTGCTCGGTAAACAGGTTGTCTTTATCTACAATCACTGTCGCATATTCTGCTATAGCCCTGCTGTATTTCCCCGTTTCCTGAAGTGAAACACCGCTATAAAAATGACTGGCCATATTCGACGGATCCTGCGCCAATACCTGCCCAAAAAGCTCCAGTGCTGACTCATAATCCTGCCCCTCGTACTTCTGCAAAGCCTCGGCCATAGCCTTGTTTACACTGATCCCGGCTGAACGCGATGTACCGCTTGACTCATACCTGGAGTAAAAATCATGGTAAATATCGCTGGTCGAGGATTCCCGGGTAAGCAACCCGGTTAGTCCAAGCAATAAGATCAGTGAAGCTGCTACTGTTGCCATGGCAATCTTCTTGAAGCCAAACCGCCCGGCAATTGAGCGCTGTGCCTGATGATCGCCGGCAATAGCACCTGACAACCCCTGCAGCTTACTCCTCAGATGCATCACATCTGATTCGGATAACGCTGCATCAATATCCCTGATAAACTCAATTTCTTCCTGCAGCTTCTTATTACTGCTTAATTCTGCCTCAAACGAGGCCATTTCTTCTGTGGATAACTCATTGTGAAGGTAGTTCTCCAACTCTTCTATGCTCGCTGATGAAGGTAGCTCTGACCGTTGTATCGCATTCAGCGAGGCCCGCAATGCCATTATATCCGATTCGGCTCCGGCCTGGTCTATTTCCCTGGTTAAAGCCACTTCCCTAGACAAATCAACATTCACTAACAACTCTTCTTCAAACTGTTCCCTGTCTTCGGGCAACATCATTCCATCCAGGTAAGCTTCAATATCCACGGCACTATAACGGTGCGATGGTATGCTTTGGGCTATTTGCTTCAGATTCGCCCTGATATCTGTAATATCTTGTTCTTCCAGCGCTGTCTGAACTTCTGCAAAAAGCTCCTCTTCATAAGGACTAAACACGCTCTCATCATGAACAGATGGACTGGATTCGTCCTGTTCTTTATAAAACTGATGGATATTTTCTTTCCCCGCAATACTGTGCTGGTAGAGGTGTATACGAGGTAACGAATGACCAAATCCTAGCAGATCCTCTGTAGTTATCTGGTGGGAAAGACCCTTCTGTACCGAAAACTCATCGGCAAGTCCAAAACTAAATGAATCTACTACGTTAATATTTTCTTTAATCGCAAATTCAGCTTCCTGTTGAACTATCTGGTTCAAACTCATGCGAAGATTTATTACATCTTGTTCACATACAGCCTGTTCCACTTCCCCGTGGAGTGCTAATTCTTCCGACAAGTCTGAATCCAACGCCAGCTGGGCTTCAAACTCAACCAACTCTTCATGCGTCAGTTCTGAGTCAAGGTACTTGTCCGTTTGTTCAATATAGGCTGATTTGCGTATCATTTTACTGTTTATTACAGTGGTAAAAATCCTGCGAAGTATTACTAATACTCACACTATATGCTCTAAACGAGCTGAATATAATAGAAAATGGAATCTTTAATGTCGATTAGTCCAAATCAGCATAAGAATCTGCTAATTTGCCCCCTTTTACCATCGATAATTCGTCGGTAGTCAATACATCAAATGTGAAAGAATCAAATGTCTTGGCCTCGTTGTTCGCAAATAAAGTTTTCATTACTTTTGGATTTTAATGATTAATACTTGTTCCTTATTTATTCTTGTTCGATGGTTTATCCCCCGAAACTCGAAAAGGTAACCCCGGTCCCTCAAAAAATTTGAACTTTAATTCATTTAGTCATATAAAAATTTCATCTAAAAAGGTTTAATGAATTATTTAATGAAGAAAATATTAACCATCACTTTATCCATCATATTTTCTTTTTCGGCTTTTGCCTTTGAGATCAAAAAGAATGAGGCAGATAGTCTGCTTGCAATAAAGATGCACCGAGAAGGGCTCCAAGCCTATCAATTAGGTGATTTTGAACTTGCACTTGATAAATTCAAGAAAGTATATACACTTAGGGAGAAAATGTATGGAACTATCAGTACCAAACTTTCTTCTCCTCTTATCAATATGGGAATTCAATTTAAAAACCTTGGGAACATTGATAAAGCAATCGAATCTTATAAAAAAGTCGAATACTTATATTCAAAAGCCAGCGGCCCCAAAAACAACAATATGTTGGGTACAGTTTACATAAACCTATCTGTTATTTACGGGGAAAGAGGAGATTATAATCAAGCTCTAGAATATCAAAAAAATGCATTCCGAATTTTAGCTATAGACAGCCTTAACTCTTATCGTAATTTTCAAGATTCGAAATACAACATTGCAGAAATTCAATTGAAGCTCGGATATAATAGAGAAGTCATAAATTTTGCACTAAAAAGCTTAAAAACATCAACACCCGAATTAAAATCAAGACTGTATGACTTGCTGGCATTAGCATATAAGAATGAAGGATATTTTGATTTATCTGAAGAAAGCTTTACAAATGCAATTAACAGCTGCATCAAATCTAACGGTAAAAATAATTTCGAGCTGATCTCCAAATACTTGGCATATTCCTCATTTTTAATATCGCAAAAGAAATATGAAAAAGCTTTTTTATATTCTACTTACGCAAAATCCATAGTACTGAATTTCTATAGTGAAAAGAGTACAACCTATGCAGACGTTCTATCATCATACGGCGATTATTATTATTTGAAAAATTCAGAAGCTGGCCAAATAGAAGAATTCAGGAAACAACGAAAACAAAATTTAAACGAAGCCATTCAATATTATCAGAATGCGATAATTGCTCTTGTTGATTCTTTTCATACAAATGACCCTTTTGTTGAACCACCCATGAGAAATATAATCTCTGAAATCCAAATGGTCGATGTTCTCAAGAAGAAGTCACTTGCGATGGAAAAACTGGCTGATATATATCTTTCTGAGTTTGACAATAAAAATTCATTGAAATATTTTCAAGCAAGCTTAAAGTCATTATCAAATGCAATAACATTAATACATAAACTTCAAATTGGCTTTGAAAACGAAGACAGTAAACTATTTTTATCTCAAAACCAGGAATCCACATTTTATGAAGCTGTCAACATCGCATTCAAATTATATAAGCTAACTCAGAAGAATGAATATCTGGCACAAGCATTTGAATTGTCAGAAAGAGGAAAAGCCTCCAATTTACTGGCCTCGATTAAAGATATGAAAGCCAAGGAATTTGGTGGAATTCCAGACTCATTATTGGAAAAAGAAAAGGATCTCAAAAATTACATAGCAAATTATACATCAAAGCTCTTTGAAGAAAGTCATTCATTAAAACCTGACAGCCAAAAAGTAAATCTGTATTCATCCAAGATTTTTAAATACAATGAGGAATACAACAAGTTAGTTGATTCATTTGAGAAGTCGTACCCCCAATATTATACCCTAAAATATGAGAGTAAAGTTGTTACTATCAATGAAATTCAGTCGAAATTAAGTACAAGACAGGCCTTGGTAGAATTTTTCGTTAAAGAACCTGATTCAGATACAGCAAATGGAGAACTTTTCAGATTCGTGATAACAAAAGATTCGGCAAGTATCTCTAAAGAAACTCTTAACACAGAATACCTGAAGGACATCCAGACTGTTCACGATTTTCTGATTAATCCAAACTATATGGATACTCGAAAACAAGACTTTGTGAAATACTCATTAGCTGCTCACAATCTTTACAAAACTCTTATAGAACATGATTCGAGAAAATTAAAAGACAAAGCTCTGACAATAGTTCCTCATAATAAACTATCATATATCCCATTCGATGCATTAATCTCGCAAATGCCCGATACAAGTGCAATGAATTTTAAAAATTTGACATACCTGATCAAAGAATATCCTATCAACTATAGTTACTCAGCCACGTTACTATTTGACTACGCAAAAAACAAGAAGACTTCGAAGCAAAATCTAATTATTTTCTCGCCAAAATATATTGCAGATGAACCCAGACCGACCGCTGAAAGCTCCGTTCCGTTTTTTTTCAATCCGTTGCCTGGCGCTGAAGACGAAGTAAAAAGCATTTCAAAACATATGCATGCCAATTCTTTTGTCAATCTATTTGCACAAGAGAATACATTTAAAGACAAAGCTCCTGAATATGATATTTTGCATTTGGCTATGCATACCGTGATTAATGATACCCTACCAATGTTTTCGAAGTTGGTTTTTTCTCGCCCAAATCAAACCACAAATGACGATGGCTATCTTAACACCTATGAGATTTACAACATGAAATTACACGCCCGCTTAGCTGTTTTAAGCGCCTGCGAAACAGGAACCGGGAAACTCCAAAAAGGAGAAGGTGTTATGAGTATGGCAAGGGCATTTATATATGCCGGATGTCCATCAATTGTAATGACATTGTGGCAAGTAGAAGATAAATCCGGAGCAAAGATCATGAATGATTTCTATTATTACATGTCTAAAGGTAAACGGAAAGATGTCGCATTACGAATGGCAAAACTAAAGCATCTGGAAAACTCTGATCCGTTAACTGCTCATCCGCATTTTTGGCTAGGATATGTGAATATAGGTAATCCTGATGCCATTAAAACCAGCAATGATTTTTATTTTATTCTTCTCGTTTTTGTTTTTGCTTTATTGATTTTCGCTGATTGGTATTTCAGAAGAAAACGAAAGAAAAATCGGATTCTGTAATCATCTCAAACATTAAGAAAGAATTCTCTCTCGCGACAATATGCAAAAAGAAAGCCTGTAACTCTAGCGAATTACAGGCTTTTTGTCGGGGTGGCCAGACTCGAACTGACGACCTCCTGGTCCCAAACCAGGCATACTACCAACTGTACTACACCCCGATTATTCAATATTTCAATAAAAAAAAGGGCAACCGAATCACCAGCGTTTCCCTTTAGATTTTGTCGGGGTGGCCAGACTCGAACTGACGACCTCCTGGTCCCAAACCAGGCATACTACCAACTGTACTACACCCCGAAAATAACCCTAAAACTTTATAGCGCGGAGAGAGGGGGATTCGAACCCCCGGTACAGAATGACCCGTACGACGGTTTAGCAAACCGTTGGTTTCAGCCACTCACCCATCTCTCCAGGCATGTAACAGAATATATTTATATTCCAGTCATTTCAATTTTTGTTATGCAAAATTTGTTGGATTTTGCAACACCACTCAGCCTTTGCGAATGTGGCTGCAAATATAGAACTACTTTTTTCTTTAGCAAAACAATTCAAACAAAAATTCTGACAATTTTCAATGTTTTTGGGAAAGGTAAAAAATCTTCGAAATCACGTGAAAGCTTAGGCAGACAAGAGTTTTCTACGATATTAATTATATAAAGTTTTACCAGTAAAAAATATTGCAGCCGAGATTTCTGTCAATCAGCCAGATAACACAAACATGTTATTAAAACCCGCGATTTTATTGGAAAATTACAATCTGCAATCTATATTTGAACCAAAATCGTTCTGAAACATACGTCAAAAGATATTGTCCGCATTAATTCTACGTTTGGAAAATTCAACACTAATAATTGACCCGAGTATGCTTTTGACTGCTAAAACAGGCCTAGTACCGCGCAAGTGGGAGTAACATTTGTTACCGTTGGAAGTTTGATCAGGCAGGCACTCAAATCCTATTTATTTGGGATTTTTACAATCGAATTAATGCGGATTTTTTTTGTCATTACAATACCTTTCGAAGAACAAAAGAATATATACCTACCAAGCCTGCAAGTAATAAACTAATCAAACCTATATAATCTCCATTCCTGACATAAAACGTTGATGAATTGTTTATGTGTAATTCGGAACTTATAGCTACTGCTATGTTTTTAGTTGTTAGCACTTGTATATCCCCACGCTGATCAATAATTCCTGAAATTCCCGTATTAGCGCTTCGAACAACGCTTCGGCGAGTTTCAATTGCCCGAATTCTCGAATATCCAAAATGCTGCCAGATTCCCGAAGCACCCTTCCACCAGCCATCATTAGTCAACACAGCAATATATTGTGCTCCATTTTCTACCAGTTGTCGCACATGATTTCCAAATACCGATTCAAAACAAATAACCGGACCAATCTTTTGTCCGGATTTACTAATCAGATTTATTGGCTCGTCGCCTGCCGAAAGCCCACCTTTTATTCCGCCCAAATCGAGCATTACATTAGGCAAGAACGAAAAATATTCAGACAATGGAGCTTTTTCAACTCCGGCAACCAGAATATTCTTATGACTAAATTGAACACGATGTGAAGTATCTAATAATATGGCCGAATTAAACCGAACGAAATAATATTCGCCACTGGCCGACTGCAGCGCAGTAGCCGATTTGGCCTCACTATCTCCCAATTTTATATGGCTGATGGCCCCTGCAACCATACTAACATGTGGAAATCGATTGATGATTTGTTCTAAAGACTTTAATGACGAATCATTCAATTGATTCGAATCTTCCCATACCGGAGGTAAAGCGGTTTCTGGCATCAATACTAAATCCGTAGAATCAGTGATCTTCCCCTCAGTCAAAGCCACCAACCTATCGACTTGTTCTTTCTCACTCATCCCCGTAAACTTCTCAGTATAAGGATCAATATTGGGCTGTACAACTACAACTTTCTGTATTAACCCATTCTCTGAATAATTGAAATACAAATACAGTGATAATATCACTGGAAGCAAGATTACAATTATTATATTGCCGATGGGTTTATAAAATCTCAGCACTAAAAATTCCTGATTTTTCTTGAAGGCATTAAAAATAATAACATTGACAATCAACACCCATAATGAGCCACCCCAAACACCGGTATATTCATACCATTGAATAATTTCAACATTATTGGCAAAACCATTTCCCAAAGTAAGCCATGGCCATGGAAGCAATCCATGATGGTTCAAAAATTCATATGCAAGCCAAAAAATAACCAATGAAAAAAGCCCTGATGCTTCACCCATTTTAAGTTGTACTTTACTCTTACCCCACCAAACAATCGCCATCAACAAGGCATTCAGCGAAGTAACAAATAGCATTCCTGGCACTGAAACATAGGCAATCCACCAGGTAGAAAGCACATTCCATGTCAGGAAAGCTAAAAAGCTAAACAAAAATGAATGGAATAATCCTTGTGCTCGTTTTGGTTGAAGAATAAAACTATCGGCAAAAAGCAAAGGAACAAAGGCCACGAATAAAGTCCAGCCAAATCCGCGAACAATCCAGGGAAAACTCAGTAATATTCCTGAAACTAAAGTAAGACAATACAGATGTATTTTTCTCATCAGGAGATATCAGGTAATGGTAAAAATGCCCTAACTCAAATTATTGATAATGGCTGCCTGATGTTTCTTTCCACCAGCACGATCAAAAACAAATTCAATCTTCCCGGTTGCCAAAGCCGCCCAGCCAGCCTGATTTACCAGAATTGGATTTCCATCAGCATTCTTCATTATCATGGGTTTATCCAAAAACGAATGAGTATGCCCACCAATAATGAGGTCGGTAAATTTTGTTTGAGGGGCAAGAGTTTTATCGCTGATTTTATTGTGCTCGTAAGATAATCCCAAATGCGACAGGCAAATTACCAAATCACACTTATAATCGTTTTTTAATGCAGCTTCCATTTGCAAAGCAGTATGCAGCGGATCGAGATAACGGGTATTGCCGTAATTAAGCTTCCCGACTAAACCATCGAGCTCAATGCCCAAGCCATAGATTCCTATCTTTATTCCGCCTTTCTCCAGAATGAGTTGATTCTTAATATGTCCTGACAGAATAGTATCTGAGAAATCGTAGTTACTCGATATCAAAGGGAAACTGGCATTTTTTGCAGCTGATAAGATATCTTCCAAACCATTATCAAACTCATGATTTCCAATGGTTCCGGCATCATATCCCATTTTACTCATGACCTTAACAATCAGGTTACCTTTGAAATAATTGAAATAAGGAGTTCCCTGAAACATATCACCGGCATCGAGCAACAAAAAGTTTGGATTTTCTTTCCGGCATTGGCTAATAATAGATGCAATACGAATTAAACCACCCTTCCCCGGATACTCTGCGTGATCAGCAGGGAACGGATCGAGATGACAGTGCATATCATTGGTATGCATTACAGTTAGATGCACCAATTCGCCTGAAGCAAACAATTCATTGGGAATAAGCCCGAGCGATAAAGCCCCACTTCCAAGAATCGCCTGTTTTAAAAAGTTTCGCCTATTGCTCATAGTAAATCCTCCCATCCTCATTGTAATCAATTACCCCATTGCTCTTATACGTCTCGGTAAGCGATTGAATTAGTACTTCCCTGATTTTTGCTTTGGTATTTATTTTTTCCAAGGCATTAATGAACATGCTCATCTGATCGCCTCCATTGGCAATATAATCGTTGGTAACCAACCAATACTCACCATTAGGATCAACCGCTTTACCATTAATAGATAAAGCTCCAACTGTTTCATTCTTAATTCCAAGCTTAAGCTTTGCAACACCCTCTCCTCCCCTTGCGGCAATCTTTTCTGCCATCTTCCAGATTGATTCGCCTGAAACTTTTACCATGACAATTTCATTTTCAAATGGCATCAATTCGAAAATATTACCAACCGTAATTTCTCCCTGAGGGAGCGAAGCCCGAAGTCCTCCATAATTGATATAAGCCGCGTCTGGACGAATATTGAGATGTTGTTTTGTGCAATAATCACTGGCATAATTCAATATAATATCTGAAACCAGATTGGTAAGTTTACTTTCCGGTTTTCCTTTTACCAGCGCCGAAGAAGTAACTCCTACCAATTTTTTCATATCATGATCAATACTGTCACGGTAAGGCTTTACAATTGATTCAGCAAGCGAATCAATACCTGAATTTCTGATTTCAACCGGAATATTTTTTGTATTAATCTGGCTCACTGTTAAATATCGCGAACAGGAAAATAATGTTAAAATGGCACAAATACCAAGGAGAAGACGACGCATTGAATTATTTTTAGGATTACATTTATTGATGTTTTTAAAGTAGCATCAAGCATAAAGATATAAACAAAATCAAACGAAAATCGTTTGATTCAAAAATTCGTCATCAATGCACCTAAACATAAAACCGCGATATTCTGTCCCCAAAATAATTGTTTTTATCCTATCACTTTCTTTGAATTTTCCTTTGGTGGCGCAGGAATACCAGACTTTCAAGGCCCAAAAAGGAGATGGAATTTATTCTGTATTAAAACAAAACGGATATCCTTATTCGGAATATATAAATAAGTTTATTGAATTGAACAAAACCAATTTGGGTAAAGACAATGCCCTGATTATTGGTAAAGTTTACAGGCTCCCTTTAAAAAACGATTCGGTTGCCACTCAACCAGCCAAAATTCAACCCAAAGCTAAACCCAGACAGGAGCCTGTTCCCGAGAAAACAGTCAACGAAATATTTGGGCCAGCATACCGCGAAATCAATATTAAAAGCAAAGAGCTTGCTGGCGCCATTTATTACCTGGAAAGTGGTCATGGTGGACCTGACCCTGGCGCCATGGGAAGTTTAAACGGGCATAGTTTGTGTGAGGATGAATATGCCTATGATGTGACCCTTAGGTTGGCCCGAAGCCTGATTGAGCGCGGAGCCACGGTTTACATGATCATCAGAGATCCGAACGATGGAATACGCGACCAACAATATTTAGACCCCGACAAGGACGAAGTTTGCTATCCGAACAGCGAAATACCGTTGAGCCAGGTTGCACGCCTGAAGCAAAGCACCGACGCGGTAAATGCATTACACGCCAAGAATAAAAAGAAGTTTCAGCGTTTGGTGGTGATTCATGTCGATTCGCGCGACGAGAAGAAAAACATCGACGTTTTCTTTTACTACGACAAACGAAGCAATACCGGCAAACGCCTGGCAAATACGCTGATGCAAACATTCGAGAAAAAATATGCGATGCATCAACCCAATCGCGGTTACTCCGGAAGTGTTTCTGAACGAAATCTCTATGTCATAAAAAACGCACTGACACCTGCTGTATTTATTGAATTAGGGAACATTAACCATACGCGCGACCAGCAGCGATTGATTATTCCCGACAACCGGCAGGCCATTGCCAATTGGTTGCGCGATGGATTGATTGAAGATTTCAAAAAAAGCATCAAATGATTTCACCTCCCATTCCCGGTGAAAAAATACTTGTTCGTTTCGACGGAATCTGTATTTTATGCAGCAAAACTGTGAGATTTATACTGAAAGCCGATCGAAAGAAAAAGTTTCAATTTCAATCACTTCAAAGCACTAGTGATAGTCAAGATTTTGAGACGATTATCGTGCTGGAAGGTAAAAAAACATACACACATTTCGATGCTGTTCTTAAAATTGGGAAAGAGCTGGGCGGAATATATCGTATGGTTGCAGTCTTTCATATTCTGCCCCAAAGCTGGAGAAAATCGATATACCTATGGATTGCCCGAAACCGGTTTCTCTGGTTTGGAAAAAGAGAATCGTGCTATTTGCCTTCAAAAGAAGAAAAAGACCGCTTTATTTAAAACTCGAAATAGTCGTTTTCAAACTGAATATACCGAGCCGATAAGTGACCAATCTGACGAGCAAAGTTAGCTATGGTTTCCTGTGTTTCAGACGAAATTTCTGAACTTTTAAGTCTTAACAACATAAATCCATAGAGTGCATTCAGACAAACCGACACTTCGTTTTTTGAATCATCATTCGAACGAAGCTCGCTTATTGTGCCAGCATTTAATTGGTAAAGCCTCACATATTCCGGATCGTTTCGAACTTCAAGCATTTTAAGGTGAAACTCATTCAAATCGTTCACAAGGTTTACCAATACCTGTATATGCCCTTTTTCCTGAACATGTTCCTTTTCCATCATTACAGCCAGATTGGTGTACCAGTCGATTAGCTCCTTTTTAGCAGCGCCTTCAACATTAAACCGGTTGACTAATTGTTGTTCAATCAATTCAGGATTAAACGAGCAGGCCCGCAGCGAATCCTCGGTTTGCCACATATACAAAATATATTCGGCAATGTTCGTTTTTCGTAATTCCCTGGCTATTAACATCAGTTCAGAAGGTTTGCTAAACATTAAAAAAATCATCCAGATCGCGGCGTTCTTTCTTGGTTGGACGACCAGTTCCCCGTTCGCGATTAAAAAAGTTCATATTTTTTTGCATCTCCATAATTTCGAGCTCGGAAGCAGGGGTGGTTTCAACCATAAATTCAGGAACCATTTTGGCAGCCATTCGGTTTTCGGTTAGTGCAAGCACTTTGTAACTGCGGGTAATCGGAGGACGGCGCAATTGAATGGTCTCGCCTTCTTTCAGCTCTCGCGAAGGTTTCACTGGCACGCCGTTAATGGAAACTTTTCCCTTCCGGCATTCTTCTGATGCCTGGCTGCGTGTTTTGTACAAACGCACTGCAAAAAGCCATTTATCGATGCGAACACCCTCGGACATGGTTATTTCTTTTTATTAAAGAAAGTCATTGTTTGAGCAACTCCAATGGTAGCAAAGCTTTTAATGATTTCGATTGAAGTATCAATCAACGCCGGAAGCTCAAGTTTTTCTTCTTTCTTCCATTCGCCCAACACGTAATCAACCTGCTGCCCCTTGCCAAAGTTATCACCAATTCCAAATCGGAGCCGGGCATAATCCTGACTTCCAAGTACCTGATGAATGTTTTTCAGCCCGTTGTGGCCAGCATCGCTACCCTTTGCTCGTAAACGCAGCGACCCAAGCGGAAGCGCCAGATCATCGACCACAACTAAGAGATTCTCGATCGGAATATTTTCCTTTTGCATCCAGTAATTGATGGCCTTACCACTCAAATTCATATAAGTGGTTGGTTTCAGCAAAATGAGTGTCCGGCTTTTGAATTTGTATTCTGTAACCCAGCCATGACGCCCATCGCTAAAAACAATATTGGACGCATCTGCAAGAGCGTCCAATATTTTAAATCCTATATTATGCCGGGTATTTTCGTATTCTTTCCCCGGATTTCCAAGTCCTGCAATAAGATATTTCAAGACAATATTAATTTAACAAGATTATCCTTTTCCTTTTGCAGCTCTTGCAGCACGTGTTACCATAATGGTTACAACCGGAACAGCTTTCGCATTAAGGAATTCAAGGTTTTCACGTTGAAGTGATCCAACTTTAATACTCTGACCAAGATCAAGATCATCAACATTGATTACAATTGAATCAGGAAGATCTTTAGTTAAAGCTTTTACCTTCAAAGTACGAAGATTCAGTTTCAGTTTACCCCCTTTACGGATACCTTTGGCGAAACCTTCAGTTTTTACAGGAATTTCAATTTTAATTGGTTTTTTCTCGCTGGTGCGAAGGAAGTCAACATGTAACAGTTTTTCTTCAACCGGATGGAATTGTGAATCCTGAATAATTGAAGGATAAACAGTACCGTCGATATCCAAGTCAACCAAATATACGTTTGGTGTATAAATCAGCGGTTTAAACTCTTTTTCAGAAGCATAGAAATGGATTGGCTCGTCGCCACCATAAAGTACTCCGGGAACTAATCCTTCTGCACGAAGATTTTTGGCATCTTTTTTACCAAGTAATTCTCTCTTTGTGCCTTTAATCGAAATTGATTTCATTTTACTTGTTTTAAATATTAGATTATGGTACTCAGTCCTCCCTTTACGATGAAAGGGCAAACAGCATGCATAACATGTGCCTTAGGAAAAAGCGGTGCAAATATATACAATTAACCGTAATACATCGAACTAATCGACTGATTTTTATAAACTCTTTCAATTGCTTCACCCATTGCTCCTGCAATTGGGATATACTTAATTTTTGCTGAT
Source organism: Bacteroidota bacterium (assembly GCA_021849365.1). Classification (GTDB taxonomy): domain Bacteria; phylum Bacteroidota; class Bacteroidia; order Bacteroidales; family Prolixibacteraceae; genus Aquipluma. The sequence continues at coordinate 25,701 of JAJZSZ010000010.1, forward strand.
TCTTTCTTTCCAGGAATAGAGTCGGTAAAATAAACCTCAGTTAATGCCGATTTCTCAATGTTTTCGTATGCTTTACCCGAAAGAACTCCGTGTGCGGCAAAAGCGCGAACGCTGGAAGCGCCTTTTTCCATCATCAGGTCGGCAGCTTTGGCAATTGTTCCGGCGGTGTCAATAAGATCATCAACCAAAATAACATCTTTACCTTTTACATCTCCAATCAGCGTCATGCTGTCAACCACATTGGCTTTTGCGCGTGATTTGTGACAAATTACCATATCGGTCCCGAGCATTTTAGCATAGGTATTGGCTCGTTTTGTTCCACCAACATCAGGCGAGGCTACAACCAGATTTTTAAGCCCCATCTTCCCGATAAACGGAATGAAAAGCGAAGAAGCATACAAATGGTCAACCGGAACGTTGAAAAATCCCTGAATCTGATCAGCATGGAGGTCCATGGTAATCACGCGATCGGCACCTGCCGCCGAAAGTAAATCGGCAATCAATTTAGCACCAATAGAAACACGTGGCTTATCTTTTCGGTCCTGACGTGCATATCCAAAATAAGGAATAACGGCAATAATTTTGTAAGCAGAAGCTCTTTTTGCAGCATCAATCATCAGTAATAATTCCATCAGATTGTCAGCCGGCGGTGGAGTTGATTGCACAATAAAAACATGCGAACCACGAATGGTTTCCTCATAGCAGGGTTCAAACTCTCCATCCGAAAAAACCGGACAGGATGATTTTCCCAATTCTACGCCCAAACTTTCGCATATCCGTTTGGTCAGGTCCATGCTGTTTGTGCACGAAAAAACTTTCAGGGGATCTTTTCTTGACATATCTTCCGATATTTATTTTGAGTTGTTGGAATTGCCGGCAAAGGTAAAAAAAACTTGCTGATGTATCTTTTATTTATTTAATAAGTTCGCAACATCATCAACTCATCAAATACAATACACTAAAAATAAGCAAGTTAATCACGATTTATTTACATTCTCAATAAAAGAAATTATCTCTTCGCGTCCGGTACCTTCGTGCGACGAACTAACCAGCATTGGAGGCAATTCTTCCCATAACTTTTTAAGTTCCTTTGAATAAGCTTCCACATTTTTGGCAACCGAAACTTTTCCCAATTTATCGGCCTTCGTGAAAATAATTGCAAATGGAATCTGATTCTCGCCCAGCCAGGTTATAAATTCAATGTCGATTTTTTGAGCCGGATGCCTGACATCAATCAGCACAAACAAACAATACAGGTTTTCGCGTTGCAGAATATAGTTGCTGATCAGTTTCTGAAACTTCTCTTTAGCCGAAATCGACACCTTGGCATATCCATATCCCGGTAAATCAACCAAATACCAACTATCGTCGATAATGAAATGATTAATTAATTGTGTTTTACCTGGCTTTACCGACACCTTGGCCAAACCATTCTGACCAACAAGCATATTAACCAACGATGATTTGCCTACATTCGACCGGCCAATAAAAGCATACTCCGGACGATCGGGCGCCGGGCACTTTTTGACATCGGTATTGCTGGTTAAAAATCGAGCCTGTTTGATCATGGATTCATTTCAAAATATTGGAGCAATAACTTTACTCCAGTTTATTAACCAATATACACTTCGAGTAATTTAGCCGAAGCAGAAACCGGTTTCAGGTGTACATTTTCAATCGAAGCCGGAATCAAAATCGTTTCACCTTTCTGAATTAACTCCGAACCAGATTCTGTCTCAACAACAACCTCACCGTCGAGGCATATGTATATAACAAACGAATCGAGTTTATTGTAATCTTTTTCAACAACGTTATTAAGCTCAAGAACATTGGTTGTAAAGTATTTGCAACTTGCCAACTCAACCGATTCGTTGGGTTTTACCTCATAACTGGTTTTATATTCGGGGAAAAGTGTATAATCAATGGCATCCAGAGCCAAATCGGTGTGCAATTCACGCGTATTTCCTTTATCGTCGCGGCGATCGTAATCGTAAATGCGGTAAGTGATATCCGAAGTTTGCTGAATTTCGGCTAACAAAATTCCTTTTCCAATGGCATGAACACGTCCGGCCGGAATGAAAAACACATCACCTTCCGATACTTCCTCAAAATTAAGGATGTCGGTCAATTCCACTTTTTCAAGCTTTTCAAGGTATTTCTCCTGATCAACCTGCTGATTGAATCCAGACTGAAGTTTTGCTCCTTTATCGGCCTGCATTACGTACCACATCTCTGTTTTCCCGTACGAATTGTGTCGCTCTGCAGCCATTTCATCATCGGGATGAACCTGTATGGAAAGATCGTCGTTGGCGTCAATAAACTTAATTAGCAAAGGGAACTCGTTGCCATAGGTTTCAAAAACCTGATCACCAACCAAATCACCCATGTACACCTCAATAAGTTCGTTCAGGTTATTTCCGGCAAGGTAACCGTTGGTTGCAACCGACACGTTGCCCTCCACGCCTGAAAGTTCCCAGCTTTCGCCACAATTGGGCAAATTGCCAAAATCTTTATTCAGAACTGTTTTAATTTTATTGCCGCCCCATATTTTATCCTTGTATATTGGCGTAAACTTAAGTGGATACAATCCTTCCATGCGTTAAAGAATGATTAAATTTATTTTTAAGTCCCGGCTAAATGCTCCGAAACCTAGAATTCGAAATCGACAGCAGCACGTTCAACGGCATGTTGACCAATTAAATCGGCAACTTTTACATGCTCCGGATGAACACGGTAAACATCCAGATCGGCAACAGTTTCGAAGTGAGAGATCAAACAAATATCATATGATTTTGCAGCCAATTCGTAATTAACACCGACTTCGATGTGCTTCAATTCTTTTATTTTACCAGAAAGGCCCAGCAACGCATCTTCAATCGAGCCGATTACATTCTGTTTCTCGCTTTCCGAATTGTATTTTTTCAGTTTAAACAGTACAACGTGATTAATCATAACAGCATTTTTTATTTTTCTGTTGCGAAGTTAACATTTTCTGTCCTCTGTTTCACAACGTGCAATTTTACTTATTGATATAGCCCGACACTTGATTATCTTTGGAGAAAATATATCTCTATGTTAGTAATTGGAATTGCCGGCGGAACCGGTTCAGGAAAAACAACAGTTGTAAAAAAGATTATCGAGAACCTGCCTGCCGGCGAAGTTGCTGTTATTTCGCAGGATTCGTATTACAAAGACAATAGCCAACTTCCGCTTGAAGAAAGGCAAAAAATCAATTTCGACCATCCGGCATCCATCGAATTTGAACTTTTAGTCGAGCACATTAAAAAGCTAAAGGCCGGCGAATCGGTTCAGGAACCCATCTATTCGTACCTAACCTGCACCCGTGCTGAAGAAACACGCGAAATAAAACCGAAATCAGTAGTAATTATCGAAGGAATTCTGGTTCTCTTCCCGGCTATTTTACGTGAACAAATGGGCATTAAAGTGTTCGTTGACTGCGACTCGGATGTGCGGCTGTCGAGGGTTATTCAGCGCGATATCATTGAACGGGGCCGGAACGTACAGATGGTTTTAGACCGCTATGCAAAAACCGTGCGCCCCAGCCATATACAGTTTATTGAACCAACCAAGCAATTTGCCGATATCATTGTACCGGAAGGAGGAGACAATACTGTTGCAATCAATATATTAACCAACTACATACAACAAAATCTCAAATAATATGCTCGAAACGATTTCTTCTGAAGATATTCTGTTTATTGACATCGAAACTGTTCCTCAGAGCGCCTCTTTCACCGAACTTCCAGAGCATTTTCAAAAGCTTTGGGACAAAAAATCGGTTTATTTCAGGGATGAAAATCAGGCTGCAGTTGATGTTTATGAGCGCGCCGGCATTTACGCCGAATTCGGAAGAATCATTTGTATTTCGGCCGGAGTAATTATCCAGAAGAACGGAGAGCGGTTTTACAGGGTGAAATCGTTTCACGATCCGGATGAGAAAAAACTGTTATCGGCGTTTAACGACATGCTTGAAAAGTTCACATCCAATGCAGGCAAAAAGCTTTGTGCCCACAACGGACTCGAATTCGACTATCCCTACATTGCCCGCCGTACCCTGATTAATGGACTCCGACTGCCCCGAATCCTTGACGTCTCAGGAGCCAAACCCTGGGAAATAAAAGACCGTTTGCTCGACACTCTCCAAATGTGGAAATTTGGTGACTACAAAAATTACACTTCGCTCGATTTACTTTGCGCCGTATTTAACATTCCAACGCCTAAAGATGATATTGACGGAAGCCAGGTTGCCCAGGTATATTACCAGGATGGCGACCTCGACCGGATTATCCGCTACTGCGAAAAAGACACACTGGCTCTGGCAAACCTGATGCTACGGTACAAAGGCGAACCGATTATTCCTATTGAAAACTTGCTGATAGTTTAATCCTACTGCAATTATGAAAAGGCTTTTTTCATTTCTCTTGGTTTTATTCTCAGTCTTTAACTTATTCTCCCAAACGCAGGTTGACAGTTTATTGCAATTGTCAAAAGATGCTCCTGAAAAGCAAAAAGCAGAATTGTATCTGGAGCTTTCACTTAAGTTTAAGGACGATACAGCAAAAAGTAATACCTACGCAAAAATGGCTTACCAGCTTGCGGTAAAAAACAACCAGCTGTCACTACAAGCCACGGCTTTGTACAATCAGGGCGAAATAAAATATAATTCTTCGGATTACCATTTGGCAATACCTGAGTTCCATAAAGCTCTTTCCATTTACAAAAAAGTTAATGACACAATTAATGTTGTCAATTGCTATAAATTAATCGGGCTATGCTATTACAATATGGATCAAGGAGATAAGGCCATCGAGCAATTTATAGAAGGAATGAAGATGTGTGAACACGACCCCAGAAATACAGCCAAGCTGCTTTCGAATATGGCTATGACTCACACGCGAATGCGCAATCTGAATGATGCTATTTATTATTATCGCAAAGCGCTGGCAATAAACTCTTCGATTGAGAATCCCGAAGGCATGGCGGTAAACTACAATGGATTGGGCGAAATTTTCAAAACTCTTCATCAGCCCGATTCGGCCCTTGTATGCTACAAGAAAGCAAAAGAGCTAAATAGAAAAACTGAATTTCAGGCCATTGCATTATCAAACATGGCTGGCATTTATATGAACTATCCGGATAGTATAAGCAAAGCTGTTGATTGCTTAAAACAATCGTGGGCAATTTTCAGACAATTGGGATTGTACCAGCATGAAGCTGAATTTAAACAAGGAATTGGTATAATTTTGCTTAAGCAAGGAAAATATAAACCTGCTATTCAGGCATTTCAAGAAAGCATAAAGATCAACGACAAATTTAACCGTGGGTTCAAAATAAAAACTACTTGTTATAATTTGTTGTCTAAAGTTTATGAGAGAACCGGCGATTACAAGTCGGCACTTATACACTTGAAACTTTATATCCAATATGCCGATAGCATGGAGCAAAAAGAAAAATACGATCGGTTAGCGAATCTTGAAAAACGTTACGAAACGGAAAAGAAAGAAAATGAGATTGTGCGTTTACAAGCCAAGCAGGAATTGACTCTTATACAGCTCAAAAAAAATAAACAGTTAAAACAACTTGGGATTACAGCGGCGCTACTCTTATTGCTGCTTGTATTTTTTGTTGAATTGAAATATCTCGACAAGATTAAATCGAACCGGATTCTGGAAAGTAAAAACCGATTAATTGAAAAGAGTGAACAGGAGTTACGCGTACTAAATGCCTCAAAAAATAAATTCTTTTCGATTATTGCGCACGATTTGAAAAACCCGCTGCACAATGTTTTGGGTTATTCCTATCTGCTGAATAATGACTATGAAAAATTTAAGGAAGAAGAGCGTCGCAAATTCGCAGGCGATATTTATCACTCTACCAACAACATCTTCCGGTTGCTTCAAAACCTATTGGAGTGGTCGAGATCTCAAACCGGAAATCTGAACTTCTCCCCCGCCGTTGTTGAATATCAGCGTGTTCTGGACAATTCACTAAGTGTACTGAAATCACTAGCCGACCAGAAAAACATAGCTATAAAAACCGGTTATAATCCTGATTTAAAAATATTTGCTGACCCGATCATGATTGAAACAGTGTTGAGAAACCTAATAAATAATGCAATTAAGTTTACTCCGGAAGGTGGGCATATCGAAGTTTCGGCTAAAGAAGAAGATGGCCAGATTCTGGTCTCTGTGAGCGATTCAGGAATTGGAATTTCGGAAGAAGACTCGCAAAACCTATTCAGGATTGACTCGAAAGTTAAGCGAAAAGGAACAAACAACGAGGACGGTTCAGGACTTGGATTGATCCTGTGCCATGAATTTGTAGAAAAGCACAACGGGAAAATTTGGGTAGAAAGTACACCCGGTAAAGGCAGTGAATTTATTTTCAGTATTCCGGCCAAAGCAATTGCTTAAACCTAAAATGTAAGATTACTATTCATCGTTTCGAAATAATCTAACGCAAAATCCCCAAAAAACAGAAATGTTTTTCGGGGATTTTGCTTCCAACTTCGGTCTTCCAGCTTTCTATTTCACCAGCATCTGACTGGCAAGTAATTCAGCTTTTTCCTCAGAAACTAACTTTTCAACAATTTTCAGCGCAAACTGAATGGCCGCACCAGGACCACGACCTGTAATAACATTGCCCGAGTCAACTACCGGAACCTGAAGAATATTGGCTCCTTTCAAATGGCTCTCGAAACCTGGATAACAAACGGCCTGTTTACCGTCCAGAATTCCCAGATTGCCCAAAACCAGTGGGGCAGCGCAAATGGCAGCAAGCTGCTTATTTTCAGTTACAAAAGTTCTAATTTTTTGTTTCAGCCCTTCATGAGCATTCAGATTCGAAGCCCCCGGCATACCGCCAGGCAAAACAATCATATAAACATCAGAGTAATCAATACTTTCGAACAGTTTGTCGGCCAAAACTTTGATCTGATGAGCGCCATTCACTTCAAGTTTTCCAGTCACCGAAACTGTCACAACATTCAAACCAGCCCGGCGCAAAACATCGATAATACTGATAGCTTCAATCTCTTCGAAACCATCGGCAAGGTGAACTGCAATTTTCTTATCCATGGTGTTTATTTTTTAATCAAAGATAATTCAATCACCAATCGAAAAAAAGGCTAATCGAAGAACTTATTCGGGAATAAATAAATAGCTATAAATCCGTAAATGCCGCAAACAGCCACAACTGCCATATCTACCCAATGGTTCTTCAGCCGGACTTTTCGCATATAAAGCCAAGTAACTTGAATTACCAGTAAAAGTAAATTGACAAGCAACCAGTTCATCCCTTTTGATGGAGTGAGATAAAACCGGATAAACTTGCTGTTTTCGCTGTTCATCGACAGTTGCGCCGGAAAAATCGACGCGAATATTTTACCTTCCTGAAGTTGCTCTTTAGTCTTCCTGGATTCGGTAAATGTATCGACCAGCTGATAATCAGGCGTCAAGGCGATGGCTTTGATGTGATCTTCAGCTTCAATAATAACCGTATAATTAAACAAATCGCCATAAATTTTCAGGTCGCAAGTTGCAGGATCGTACCCTTCAACCGGCCATTTTATCAGCTTATAATCGTCCTGCGTCAGAATATAAATTTCATTTTTTCCTGAAACCAGGTAGGCATAAAAGTTCTTATTTTTAAAATCGACACACCCGATATACCTGAAAATCAACCCTTCCGGAATATCGATTTTTTTCACAAATGGTTTACCTTTAATCATTTTCAGGTGAAAGAGCTGATCTTTGGAATCAACAATCAGGTAACCTTCGTCGCACGATTTGCGCTGAGTTGGCAAGCCCGAAATCAATTTCGCCGGAAAAACAAAACCGTTATGAAACAAAGCGGCTGAAAACATCTGGCTCTTTTCTTCCAGTATTTGGTTTGTAGACGCATCAATAAAATCAACCCTCCAGGTTATCCTGAAAAAATCTTGAGGAAGTTCCAATTGCGCCCGCCCCGAACGTGATTCAAACAAAGGATAAAGCTGGGGAGCCGGGGCATCAACCTCATTGACTTTCAATCGAAAAAATGATTTTTCCTTAGAGACAGCACGCATATCAAGTGCGGTACCGTTTATTGAATCGGGCAAGGTTCCTGACGCCAGAAGCTGCTTGAAAAACATCATGGGAAGCATTCGCTCATACTCATCTCTTGAGCATTGATTGCCTTTTGCATCTGTCCATTCTTTCTCTCCACTATTAATCATAAATTGTTTGCTGATGCAACTATAGTGCATAATAGGTTTTCGAATTGGCTTTTCGAATACCGTCCAATACAATTTTGGAATAAATATAGCCAGCGTAATGACGGCTATAAAAATCATAATATATCTGCTGAATTTTTCCATTTTACATCTCCCCTCTTCTGAAACGGTAAGCCGAAAAAACGAAACCGATACTCAACAAGGCTGTCAGTACAAACAGTCCAAAATTGGCCGAAGCATAAGCTGCAGTAACTGCCGTAGCAAAATAAATGGTCAGAAAGAAACCGCCAATCAACGTATAGCAAAAGCGATATTTCCGGTTGGGTTCCAGAACCACCAAGGCAACAATAAAAAGATCGG
>JAJZSZ010000243.1 GCA_021849365.1 Bacteroidota bacterium
GCTGAAGGATTTTCAGGCTGTTGTAAACTGCCGTAATTTGCATTGAGAAATTAGAAGCAAAAGTCGCCATGCTAAATTCATGCGACTGGTCTTTCCCATATCCAACAGCAATCTGGAAAAAATTACAGATCGCTTCGTACACGCGTTTAATCACATCTGGCTCCGGAAACTCTTTATCTGCATTGCGTTCCAACCGAACTTTATCGCTGTTGTTGTACAGCAAAACCGACCATGCAGGTTTTCCGTCTCGCCCTGCCCTGCCCGCTTCCTGAAAATAGGCTTCTACCGAATCGGGCGCTTCCAGATGAATCACAAAACGCACGTCCGATTTGTCGATTCCCATGCCAAAAGCATTGGTCGAAACAATAACCCGGCATTTGCCTGTTTTCCAGGCTTCCTGCTTGGCCGACCTGATTTTTGAAGGCAATCCGGCATGATAATAATCTGCCGAAACATCATTCTTGCGCAACAAATCGCTGATCTCGCGCGTCAGCTTTCGGCTTTTCACATAAACAATGCCGGTACCTTTTGCTTTCTGCACCGCCCGAATCAGGTAATTCACCTTATCTTCTTCATTCCTGACCAGGTAAACCAGATTGCTACGATAGTAGCTCGTTCGAAGTACATTTTTCTTCCGGAATTTCAGTTGCTCCTGAATATCGTCGATCACCTGAGGTGTGGCTGTTGCTGTAACAGCCAGCACAGGCACATCGGGAAGTAAATCGCGCAATTCGGCAATGCGCAAATAGGACGGACGGAAATCGTAGCCCCACTGCGAAATGCAATGCGCTTCGTCCACGGCAATCAGGTTCACATCCAGTTTATTGATGCGTTCGCGAAAACGTTCAGTGGCAATGCGCTCGGGCGAGAGGTACAAAAATTTATAATCGCCCCATACCGCATTGTCCATAGCAATCTTAATTTCCTGGTTGGTCATTCCCGAATAAATAGCCAAAGCCTTAATTCCTCGCTGATTCAGGTTTTCCACCTGGTCTTTCATCAGCGCAATCAACGGTGTAATCACCAGGCAAATGCCCGGCTTCGAAAGCGAATACACCTGGTAGGTTATCGATTTTCCACCACCGGTTGGCATCAGTCCGAGCGTATCTTTCCCCTGATCAACCGAGCGGATAATCTCTTCCTGAAGCGGCCTGAATGAGGCGTATCCCCAGTATTTGGTTAATATTTGAGTAAATTGATTCAACGGATTGCCTGAATTTCGATCGCCAAATTAATCGGTTTATGTAAATTTAAAAAATAAAGAGGGAAAAACGAGAAATATATATGAAGGCATATAGTCTATACATAATTTTTCGATTGGCATAATTATTGTTTAACAACATTGTTTTAACTCAAATTCTTTCGTCATCTAAATTTCCAATAAAATGAAACAAACCGTTTTACTTATTGCACTCCTTTTTGCAGTCAGCAGTTTGCTGGCACAAAAAAATGAACCGATAGTCATAAAAGCAGGAACACGAATAATCGATGCAGTACCATTTGCTGAAAGATACCAATATCCTGCTTTTACCAAGGGAAGAATTACTTTAAACGATGGAAGAAACAACACCTGCTTGTTTAACCTGAATTTACTTTCAGGCGAAATGGAATTTATTCAGGGAAAAGATACCCTGTTCATTGCTCAAAAGAAAGACCTCAATACCATTGTCATTGCAAAGGATACCTTTTATTACCACAACGCTTACCTGCAATTGATCAGGAATGGCAAATTAAAGGTCTATGAAAGTCAGCGAATCGGAGTTATGGATATTCTAAAGAAAGGAGCAATGGGAACCATCAACAGAAGTGCAGCGTCTGAATCATACAGTTACTTCACTGCCGATAAGAACTCGTATGCCATGAAAATTGAAGAAGACATTGTATTGAGGAAAACCGCCGAATTCTATTATTCATTACCAGGGAAAGAATTTATCCCATTCAATCGGAAGAATGCAGGTAAAATATTACCTGAAAAAGACAATGAAATCAAAGAATACCTGAAAACAAATGAAATCGATTTTCAATCAAAATCCGACATCTTAAAACTGACAGACTTCGTGAGTTCTCTCCAAAAGGAAAAGACAAAATAATTATCGTTAATTTTTTCAAATCAACATATCTTCAAATTCTTATCCTGCTTAACAAATTTTAAGATACATTAAAGTTTATAGGCAGCTTACCGTCAAAAAAATCAGGACATTTGTACATGTTTTTTTCGTAGTTTTGTTCCATAACCCAATCGTAAAACACAAGTCCATGTCGTTTTTTGCCGATAAAGTTGTATCCGAAGGTTTAACTTTTGACGATGTATTGTTAATACCCTCGTATTCAGAAGTTTTACCTCGAGAGGTTGACCTTTCGTCGTGGTTTACCCGAAACATCAGGCTAAACACTCCAGTTGTAACTGCAGCAATGGACACGGTTACCGAATCATTGATGGCTATTGCCATTGCCCGCGAAGGAGGCATCGGGGTAATCCACAAAAATATGAGCATTGCCGAGCAGGCCCGCCAGGTGGCTGCAGTAAAACGTGCCGAAAACGGTATGATTTTCGATCCGGTAACCATCTCGAAAGAAAAAACGGTACGCGAAGCCATTGGTTTGATGAAAACCTATAAGATAGGCGGCATCCCAGTAGTTGATGACGAGGGACATCTGGTGGGTATTGTTACCAACCGCGATCTGCGCTTCGAAAACGACATGAACAAACTGGTATCGCAGGTTATGACCAAAGAAAACCTGGTAACCACCAACATTTCGACCTCGCTCGAACTGGCATCAGAAATACTTCAGAAACATAAAATAGAGAAACTGCCGGTGATTGACGCCAACAACAAGTTGATTGCGCTGATCACTTACAAAGATATTACCAAGGCTAAAGACAAACCGCTGGCTTCGAAAGACAGCAAAGGTCGGCTAAGGGTAGCTGCCGCTGTAGGCATTGCCCGCGACACCATCGACCGTGTTGACGAACTTGTTGCCGCACAGGTGGATGCGATCGTAATTGACACCGCCCATGGCCATTCGATGTACGTATTGGACATGCTCCGCCAAGCCAAAAATAAATACCCTGAAATTGATTTTGTTGCCGGAAATATTGCCACTGCCGAAGCTGCCTCTGACCTGGTTCTGGCTGGTGCCGACGCAGTGAAAGTGGGAATTGGCCCCGGGTCTATCTGCACTACCCGCATCATTGCAGGCGTTGGAGTTCCGCAACTTTCGGCTATCTACAATGTGAGTAAAGCTCTCCGAAAAAGTGATGTGCCGGTGATTGCCGATGGCGGAATCCGCTATTCAGGCGACATTGTAAAAGCCCTGGCTGCCGGAGCAAATTCCATTATGGCCGGGTCGCTGTTTGCCGGAGTTGACGAATCACCGGGCGACACGATTCTTTTCCAGGGCCGCAAATTCAAGACATACCGCGGAATGGGCTCAGTTGAAGCCATGCAAACCGGCTCGAAAGACCGCTATTTTCAGGATATGGAAGACGACGTCAAAAAGCTGGTTCCGGAGGGAATTGTCGGACGGGTTCCGTACAAAGGCTCACTCAGCGAAGTACTTCTCCAGCTAACCGGAGGAGTCCGCGCCGGAATGGGTTATTGCGGTGCCAAAAACATAGAGACCCTGCAGCACGCCAAATTTATGCGAATCACCAACTCCGGAATACAGGAAAGTCACCCGCACGATGTAAGCATTACCAGTGAATCACCTAATTACAGTTCAAGATAAATGCAGGGCAAAAGGAAAAGCGCGGTGAGCAAAGAGCTTAGGGCATGGCATCAGAAATCACTAACATTGGTTATGATTCTTGTATTGGCCTCGCTGACTGTTTCAGCACAGAAAAAAGGCGAAACGATTGTGACTATTGGGAATGAGAAAATAAGTCGCGAAGAATTTGAAGCCAATTACAAGAAGAATAATTCGAATGTACTTGACAAAAAAGACCTAAAAACTCCTGCTGAGTATCTCGATTTGTACATTAAGTTCAAACTGAAAGTACTTGAGGCTGAAAGACTGGGTTACGATACCGTTCGCTCATACCGCGAGGAGCTGGAAGGTTACCGCAGAGAACTGGCCAAACCATACCTCACCGATGTGAGTTACAACGAAGAAATGGTAAAAACGGCTTATTACCGCACGGTAAACGAGCGCAAAGCCAGCCATTTGCTTATTCGGGTTACTCCGGAAGCTGCACCAGCGGATACACTGGCTGCCTGGAATAAGATTAACGACATCCGCAACCAGATTCTGGCCGGAGCCGATTTCAACGAGATGGCCTCAAAATATTCTGAAGATCCTTCGGCCGCACAGAATAAAGGACTTTTGGGCTATTTCAGTGCATTCCAGATGGTTTACCCGTTCGAAGATATGACCTACCGAACACCTGTCGGACAGGTTTCGCCAATTATTCGCACCCGGTTCGGCTACCACATCATCAAAGTGCACGACGAACGTCCGGCAGCTGGCGAAATTAAAGTGGCGCATATCATGAAAATGTTTCCGCAACAGGCAAGTGAAGAGACCATTGCCAAGCTCAAACTCGCGGCCGACAGCATTTACCAGAAAGCCTTGTCAGGTGCCGATTTTGCTGAACTAGCCAAGAAATATTCCGACGACAAGCAATCGTCAACCGATGGCGGAGTAATGAACTGGTTTACGCCAAACAATATGGTTCCGTCGTTTGCCGAAGCAGCTTTTGCTCTGAAGAATGATGGCGACATTTCTCCGGTTATCCGCACTCCATATGGCTGGCACATCATTAAACGGCTCGAAAGACGAACAACACAACCCTTCGAGAAAGTAAAAGCTGATCTGGAAGCTAAAATCAAACAAAATCCGCAAATCAGTAAGCACAGCGACGAAGTGTTCGACCGAAAACTGCGCACCGAATACAACCTGAAAATAAATGACCCAAACTTTAATAAATATCTGGAATGGGCTGCTGATACAGCCAACTGGAAAAAACAGACAGCTGAAGATCCGGTGCAAAAACTGCAGTTGGTAACTTTTGCCGACCAAAAGCTTGCGACTGGAGCGTTCACCAATTATTTGCAGAAATTGAACTTCAGACCACAAGTCAATCAGACCGAAGCTCAACTCAAAAATCAGTTCGATAAATTTATCAATCAGGAACTCCTGAGATACGAGAATACACAATTGGAACGAAAACATCCTGATTTTGCACGAATATACCAGGAATACCACGATGGAATTTTGCTTTTCAATATTTCGAAGGACAAAATCTGGGATGTGGCTACCACCGATACAGTGCGGCTACAGAACTATTTCGACCATTGCACTAAAAAATATTACTGGAACGAACGTTTCAAAGGGTGGATTATTAAAGCGAACGATTTATACACCCGCGCAAATATCGAATCGCTGTTAAACGAAAGCAAAGCCACACAAAAGGAAGAATTCACTGATCTTTTTAATACGCCAACCGATATTAAAATCCAGATTACTGATGTTATCTGCGAGAAAGGTGAAAATCCGATTGTCGATTATTTCATTTGGAATGGACCTAAACCTTCAGATTTTGACGAAACTACTACCTTTGTCCACGGAAAAATTGTAAAGAACGAAGTGAAAGGCCTGAAGGATGCCTGGGGACTTTACTCTACCGATTTCCAGGAACAAATTGAAAAAGAATGGATTGAGTCTTTACAGAAAAAATATCCGGTAGTAATTAATCGAAAAGTATTGGAAAAAATTCAGGCAGTTGAATGATTAAATCGGCACTATATATCAGTATTCTGGCACTTTCGCTAACAGCTTGCAGCCTGCTGCCCGACAGGGATGAGCCTGTTGCGCGTGTTGGCGACAGAACCCTGACCATGAAAGAGCTTTCGGGATATATTCCGGATTACCTCGATGCCAAGGATAGCGCTCTATGGGCCGACGATTACGTTAAAAAGTGGGTTCAGCGTGAACTTTTATTGCTGAAAGCCGAAGAAAATCTGAAACCTGAGCTGAAAGATGTAACCAAAGAACTGGAAGAATACCGCAATTCGCTACTGGTTTACCGCTACAAAAACGAATTGGTACATCAGAAAATGGACACCACGGTTACCGAAGAAAACATTCGGAAATATTTCGATGAGCACCGCGAAAGCTTTATTTTGAACCGAAATATTGTAAAAGCCATCTATATAAAAATTCCTGTTCAGGTCTCAAATCCTGACAATATCAAAGATTTATGCCTATCGGAAAACAAGGAAAAACAAGCCAAACTTGCCGAATATTGCATGAGTTACGCCAAAGCCTTCGACCGTTTCAACGATCAGTGGGTAGCAGCCGATTTGGTATTGAAAAATACTCCGGCCGAAATAAAAGACCAGAATGAGTTTCTGGAGAGAAACCGCTACGTGGAAAGTACCGATATGAATTATTACTATATTGTCGGGATTCGCGATTACCGGCTTGCCGGGCAGGTTTCGCCAATGGAATATGTACACGACGAAATCAGGAACCTGATTCTGAGCAAGCAAAAGATTGACTTCCTGAAACAGATTGAAAAAGACATTTACAAGGAAGGCGTTGATAACAACAAAGTGAAACTATTTAAAATAAAAAATAATCGTTTATGATCAGAAAACTAATAGGTTTGTTAATCCTGTCAGGATGTATTGTTGCGGGCAAACCGACGCAGGCGCAAGATAAAGTTATTGACCAGATTGTTGCCGTTGTAGGAAAAAATATCATTCTGAAGTCGGACATCGAGGGAATGTTCCAGCAACAACAAGCACAGGGAATAACTTCCGACGGAGATATGAAATGTGAAATACTTGAGAATTTGCTGATTGAGAAACTGTTATTGGCCGAAGCCGAACTCGATACCACGATTACCGTGAGCGACAGCCAATTGAACCAAAACCTGGAACAGCGCATTCAGTATT
The DNA here is from genome assembly GCA_021849365.1 of Bacteroidota bacterium. Taxonomy (GTDB): domain Bacteria; phylum Bacteroidota; class Bacteroidia; order Bacteroidales; family Prolixibacteraceae; genus Aquipluma. The sequence continues at coordinate 6,900 of JAJZSZ010000243.1, forward strand.
ATATTTCCCATTTAGGCTCAGAAAAAGATGTTGAAAACTATTTCAAGAAATCAATTATCGATATCAAGGCTGAACTTCAGGAAGTAATTAAGAATCAACAGATGACGCAACAAATGCAGGGTAAAATTATGGATAAGGTAACCATTACTCCAGCTGAAGTTCGTTACCACTACCGCAATTTACCTCCGGCCGAAATCCCACAAATCGATGCCCAGGTTGAATATGCACAGATTACTGTACAGCCAATCATAAGCCTGGAAGAAGAAG
>JAJZSZ010000244.1 GCA_021849365.1 Bacteroidota bacterium
TCCGATGTAACTGGAAAACTCCCTTCGACCCGATACACACCGCCAATGAAGGGTTTATCGAAGGAAACGCGTGGAATTATTCGTTGTATGTTCCGCAGGATATTCCAACATTAATTCAGAAAATGGGAGGAAACAAACGCTTTTGCGAACACATCGATTCGCTGTTTACCATGTATATGCCCGATAAATATTTTGCCGAAACCGAAGACATTACCCGCGAAGGCCTGATTGGTTGTTATGTCCATGGCAACGAACCCAGTCACCACGTAGCCTATATGTACAACTGGGCCGGAAAACCCTGGAAAACGCAGGAACGCATTCACCAGATTGCAAATACCATGTACCTGAATAAACCCGATGGTTTGTGTGGAAACGACGACTGCGGACAAATGTCGGCTTGGTATGTGTTCTCGTCGCTCGGGTTTTACCCGGTTTGCCCTGGTTCGGGCGAGTATGCCATTGGATCACCATCGGTAAAAGAAGGAAAAATTCGGCTTGCCGGAGGAAAAACACTAACCATAAAAACCAATAACCTAACCGACAAAAACATTTACATACAATCGGTGAAACTGAATGGTAACGCGGTAAATACAACCATACTGACCAATACCGAAATAAACCAGGGCGGCGAATTAATTTTTGAAATGGGTGGCAAGCCTAATAAAAAATGGGGTGTGAAATAGCCTGATTTGCTTTAATAAAAACAAAACCCTGAATCTGTTTGAAGTGAAGATTCAGGGTTTTACATTTTAAATGAAATCTACCAATTGAATTTAATGGTTTGTTTCAAATCCGGATGAAGGCTCAGCGGGACAGGGCTAGTGCCGGCAACACTTTCGATCAGGCGTTTTTCTTCTTCGGAATAGCCTTTCTTCGGAAAATTAAATTCCAGAACCACTTCGGCTACCCGGCGTGGTGCATCGGCCATGATTTTGGTGATTTCAATTTCAGTGTCTTCCAGATCAATGCCGTTATCCATCGCTTTTATGCCCATGATGGTCATGATGCAATTGCCCAGCGAGGTAGCCAGCAAATCGGTTGGCGAGAAAGCTTCACCTTTTCCGCGGTTATCGCAAGGTGCATCGGTAATGATTTTGTTACCCGATTGAAGGTGAATATTTTCGGTGCGTAAGCCGCCCAAATAGGTCGTTTTTACCGTTGTCATGGATGTAAATTTTCCGTCAAAATTACAAATAAATGCTTTTTCATCCTTCAGATTCTTTCTCCTCCAGCTTTTTGATTGTTTTTTTTAATCCGCTGATGTGAATAAAACTTGTAACCGTGCCTAAAATAAGTCCTCCAAAGAATAGAGTGCTTCCATAAGGGTAATGTTGAAGCCTGAAAAATGCACCTAATAAGACGGCAATTGCAGCAACCAAGTATAATCTATTTACTAACTGATCTGGTTTATTCTCTTTCATTTTTTTCAGATTTAGGTGATTAAATTTATGAAAAATAAATCAAAAAATCTTTTTGGCGTGTTATCAAAAAAACATTGCCCAAATTCCGGTTTGTCACTCCACCCAAAACTTGTAACTTCGCACACAAATTTAAAATCGAACTACCATGTTTTCAGGAATAGTTGAAGAAGCCGGCAAGGTAATTGCCATTCAGAAAGATCAGGAGAATGTTCATTTTACGCTCACCTGTTCGTTTGTCGATCAGTTGAAAGTTGACCAAAGCCTTTCGCACAACGGCGTTTGTTTAACTGTTGTTAAAATTGATCAGGAAGCCAAAACCTATACCGTTACTGCCATCAAGGAAACTTTGCTGAAAACCAACCTTGGCAAACTGGTTCCGGGAAGCAAAGTAAATCTGGAGCGCAGTATGCTGATGAATGGCCGTTTGGATGGGCACATTGTTCAGGGTCATGTTGACCAGACTGCAACCTGCACCAAAGTTGAGGAAGCCGATGGTAGCTGGTATTTTACCTTCGAATATGAGTTCAACAAGGAAATGGCACAGAAGGGTTATATGACTGTAGAAAAAGGTTCGGTAACTGTTAACGGCGTAAGTTTAACCGTAGTGAATTCGAAAGAAAATTCTTTCCAGGTGGCTATTATTCCATACACCTACAACGAAACCAATTTCCACACTTTTGAGGTTGGAACCACCGTTAATCTCGAATTTGATATTATCGGGAAATATTTGAGTAAGCTGATGACTTTTAAATAGCAGTTGTTTCCTATTGTTTGTTCCAATAACTGGGGAAAGCCATACATTGAAAAAAAAGTGTGGCTTTTTTTGTGTGTTAAAATATTGTATTTCAGTTATTTGAAAATTAATATTTCATTTTTGTTTAATTATTTAATGTTTTCTTTAAACATTTTTTCAAGCAACTCTGTTTAATGTTTAGATTTAATAATTAAACAATTTTAGAAATGAAAAAACAACTTGACTATGTGATTACACAAACCAACGCATTCAGAATTGCATTTGTGTTTGTTCTGGCTTTTGCCACTTTAAGCTGTACCAAGGAAGACGATGTGGCTCCAACGATGTCCAGCTCCGAATCAAAAGACATTGCTTATGTTCTTGAGAACTTTAGTTCGGTTAATTCCGGAGTAACTGCCGACGATTTTCTGAAAAAAGGAAAAATGATCCCAACTTTTAAAACCCTAGTCGCTGCCCTGGTTCATGAAAAACTGGTATCTACTGTAGCGAATGAAGAGCTAACTATTTTTGCTCCTACAGATGAAGCATTTGCAGCGCTTGGATTGAACGAGAAGAATATTGGTACAGTGCCAAACCTGAAAGAAATACTTCTCTATCATGCTGTTGCCGGAAAAGTTTATTCAACCATGCTTAGTAATAAATATGTGCCCACCGTCAATGGTGCTGCATTAAAAGTGGATGTTTCGTCGGGTGTAATGATTAATGAGGCATCAGTCGTTAAAGCTGATGTTAAAGCGATGAATGGAGTCATTCATATTATCGACCGGGTATTACTTCCGCCATCAAAAAATTTGGTTGAACTGGCTTTGGCAAGTGCTCCTGAATTTTCAATTTTGGTTGCAGCAGTTCAGAAGGCACAATTAGTTGAAACGCTTTCGACCGGCGGCCCGTTTACTGTTTTTGCTCCAACCAATGCCGCTTTTGAAGCTTTGTTGGCCGAACTACAGGTATCGAGTCTCGACGCCATTCCTGTTGAAACTTTGAAAAACGTGTTACTATATCATGTAGTAAACGGCCGTGTTTTCTCCACCGATTTACAATCCGGACCTGTACCCACTTTGAACGGTACGTTTAATGTGAATTTATCGAACTTAAAAATCACAGATGCCAACATGCGTGAAGCGGGTCTGGTGCCGTCACTGCTGAATATTCAGGCTAAGAACGGTGTAATCCACGTAATTGACAGAGTTATACTTCCGAAATAAAACAATTAAACAATGCATAAAAAAAGGGAACGCTTTTAAAGTGTTCCCTTTTTTGTATCTGAGACTTTAGCGCTATCGCTTCATTATAAATTTCGTGGTTCCAATGTTATTTCCGTCGGCAAAAACATCAACGGTATATTCTCCCGGAAGGAATTCCTGTCCCTGGTTATCCCAGAAAATATTTACCGGCAAAGCATTTCCTTCGTATGTTACTTCACGTTTGGCCGAGAACGGAATTTTCAGGTCTTCAAACTGAAACAGGTCGTTGGGAGACTGCTGCAAAAGTACCTGGTTGGGTTTCTGAATACGGACATAAATCATCTTGTTTCCGCGCGGTGCAGTTACATTTTTGCTCAACACAAAGCTTACTTTAATTTGCTCAGCACGACGGGCGCTTTCAGCATCTTTACCGCGGGCGTTGATTCCAACGGCAACCAGCTCAGTGGCTTCAAGCAATTGGGCTTCCTTTATTTTTTCCTGAAGATGTTCTTTTTCTTTTTCGAGCTGCTGATTTTTTGATTCCGACTGGGCGAAGTTTTCTTTCACCTGTGCATTTTCGGCCATCAGCATTTCGTTACGGCGGTTCAGCGAGTCAATCTGAACGATATAGTTTTTCATGATGTTGCGCATGGTGGTTACCTGCGAACGATATTGCTCAATCTGGTCGTAACTCACTTTTTTCACCTGTTCTACTTCGGTAAGCAAGTCTTTTACTTTCGATTGGGCTCCGTCGAGCTCGGTCTGAAGTGCCTGATTGTTGGTGTGTAACGAATCGTAGTTGGTCATCAAGGTATTTAATTCAGCCTGAATTGAAGCTTTTTCGGTATTCAGCGCTGCTACCATTTTTTGATTTTCGTTGTGTTGAAAAACAAAAACAACGATAACAATAAGCAGCAAAGCTGAAAGCATAATGATGATCAGGTTGTTTCTTCGTTCTTTATCCGTATCGCCTAGCGAAAAGCCTTTCTTTTGTTTGCCAAATTCATCCATTCTGATAGCATTTTGGTGGTGTAATTTTCAGGAAAGCAAAAATAACAAATTTAAGGCCAATCAGGAACACTTAGGGCTAAAAGCCACATATTCGCTAAATTTCTGATTCCCGGAGTGCCCAAACAGAAAACTCCCGGGAATATTTCGCTTGAATATTTCCGGGAGTTTAAATGATGGCCTGATTACGATTTGAGGCCAATATTACAGCGATGGAAACTTAGGATTTGGAATTAATCATTTTGCTAAGTTTCTCATAGCTCGATTCAACATTGTCAATCAAAACCTTGGCAATGTTGTCGTAATAATTTTTTGTTGACTGTCCTTCGGCTTTGCTTTCAGGATGATTTGTCTGATAACGTAATTCGCCTCTGAGGTTTAAGGTGTCCTGTACGATCTGAAGTACATCTTCGTTTTCAGCTTTTTGTCTCATATTGATAAATGTAAAACAATCGTATACCAGATCAGATACAATGTAGTCAATCTCTTTTTTTAGTCGTTGTTTACTTGCCATAGTCTATTTTATTTGTGATGTAAGTGGATATTTCATTGATCGGGGCTCAAGCAAAAGCGCTTTAACCGAGCCCATTAATATTTCGGTATCAACTTGTACCGGCAGGTGGTTTTTATCGTCGGTGAACCATATTTTCATGTATTCACCTTCAGGAAAGAAATCACCCTGCAGTAAATATACTGAAACTTTATGACAACGGAACTCTTTCCCGTTTCGTGTCTTAACATTCTCTTTGCCCAGGTACCTGAAATATAAATCGGCCACCTGTTTGTCGATTAACATTCGGTACGGAACCTTTTGCCCTACAAACAGTTTATCAAAATCGAATTTTCTGAAGTTGTAAGCTGTAGCCAGCAAATCGTAGGTATTGGCGCCCGCTTTTATGGTAGAGTGGTATGGCGGCTTTTTGTCCTGCCTGACCTGTATATCAACTTTTCCTGAAGCTGGATCGAATAAATACTTGTGCACCGAGTTTTGTCTCGAATGATTCATCACCCGGCTGGAATAAATTGAATTGAATGTGTCATAATTGTTGTAGGCCTCGAACGTGTCGCGGACAGAGTAAAGCAGGTCGTAAGCTTTAAAAGTTTTACCAACTGCTTTCAGGTGCCAGGCTTTCTGCTGTTTGTAATTCACGGTATCGGCCCTGAATTCGACTTCGCCGCTTTGTACCCAAATGAAATGCCAGTTGTAATAAGCTCCGTACAGCACATTCTCTCCGCTTTTGAACGGATATTCAGGTTTTTGAGCCGAAACGCGGATTATACCCAAAAGGATAAATGCCAGCAGTAGGTACAGGCTTTTACAGATTCTGATTCTGTTGGTTCTTTCGTTCCTGCTCTTTTTTTCTGGCTTTTTCTTTTTCAAGTTCTTCGTCAATAAGTTTCTTTATATAATCCGCTTTGTAGCTGATATCCCATGATTCTTTGAATTCGAAGTTCGAGCGGACTTTTATGATTTTAGGGAAATATACCACCTCTTCGGGCTGAATCCCTTTGGCTAAATAACCGGTGTCCCACTTGCCGTTTTTGTTCGGGTCAATAATCAGTTTGATCTTGTATTTTTCAGGTTTAAGGTACGGAAATTCAATTTTGCCATCGCTTAGCACCTGTATTTTCTGAAGAACTTTCTCATCCTTATCGTTTGCCAACAGTTGCACAATTGCAGGTTGCGAAAGTCCCGAAAGAGTCAGGATGATTTTCCCGTAGAAGTCTTCTTTCTGAGTCCTGAATTTCTGCTCCAGCTTCTTGCTTGGGTTACCGTAAATGTTGTATGCAGCAGCCGAATCGACCTTAAACAGGTAGCTGGTATTTGGGTCCCACTGATGTTCGATGAAATATTTCCGGACCGAGTTGGAGTCTTTTTTAACCACAATCGGGATTTGTACTTTCACGGTATCTTCGAATTCGTAGAGCCTCACCTTGGCCGTATCAAGCGAAGTTAAAGGCTCGGCAGCTTCAATCATGATGCGCTGATACAAATCGTGAGCGCTTGAGTTGATGTTGGTCGTCAGATTGATGGTTGGAATTAGCACTGGTTCATTCTTTTTCCGCTTGACTTTAGGCGCTTTTGGGGCCGCGTATATCATTTCGACGGTATCGCGCTTTACAACCATTTTTTGAAGCGAATCAAGCGCATGATATTGCAACTCGAATTTCAACGAGTCGGTTTTGCTGAGCACTGTATCGGTGAGCCAAACGGTAATCGAATCGCGCTTCAGGTTCGATTCGATGTACGACCAGCTTTGTGCCGAAGTGGCAGGTTTCAGCAAATTCACCTTGAACGAATCATCGAGCAATTCTGAAAAATAGAAATCACATTTGTTTCCCTGGGTACGATTATACGAGTCGAGATACTGGTCGAATTTAATCTCCTCGAACATCATGAGGTACTGCGTGTGTGGAAGATAATCGGTATGCCCGGTAACCACCAGGGTATCCTGCCCCTTAACAATGGTATCAGTACGAACAACATATTTTGCCGAAGGAACAATAAGCGAATCATCGAAGGCTATTAGCTCCGAGTTTGAATTGTAGGTGAGGCTGTTGTCGGCATCAGAAAGGGCGTACAGACGGTAAGTTCCCGGAGCAAGGTTGTCGATCATGAAAAAACCTTCCTTGTCGGTTTTCCCGATGTAGTCGGGCACTGTATCGATAAAGGCAGTGTAATCCTGTTTGCGGTGAAGCACAACCAGAGCCTTTTCAACAGGCTCCTGGTTAAAGGCGTTTTTAACG
>JAJZSZ010000245.1 GCA_021849365.1 Bacteroidota bacterium
TTTGTCCGATCACCCGGCGGATTGCCTCATTTGTGCCAAATCCGGAAACTGCGATTTGCAGGATATGGCCAACCTCCTTGGAATACGCAAGATTCATTATCAGGGAGAGCAATCGATGTACCGTGAGGATACGTCGCCTGCAATCATCCGCGAAATTAATAAATGCATCATGTGTCGCCGCTGCGAAACCATGTGTAATGAAGTACAGACTGTTGGAGTTCTTTCTGCCGTTAATCGCGGATTTCAGGCCGTAGTGGCTCCTGCGTTCGAAATGAACCTCGATCACTCGGTTTGTACCTATTGCGGACAGTGCGTGGCAGTTTGTCCAACCGGTGCACTTACCGAAGCCGACGAAACCGGCGCTGTCATTCGTGCCCTTTCCGATCCGACAAAAACGGTGATTGTACAAACTGCTCCGGCCGTTCGTGCTGCTCTTGGTGAAGAATTTGGCCTGCCAGCCGGGACATTGGTTACCGGTAAAATGGTGGCCGCGCTTCGTCGTTTAGGTTTTGATTATGTGTTTGATACCGATTTCGCAGCCGACCTTACCATTATGGAAGAAGGAACCGAGTTACTCAGTCGTTTGTCGGCATTTATGGAAGGCGATAAAAATGTAAAATTGCCCATCCTGACTTCGTGTTGCCCGGCCTGGGTAAAATTCTTCGAGCATCAATTCCCCGATATGATGGATATTCCGTCAACTGCACGCTCGCCGCAACAGATGTTTGGTTCGATAGCTAAAACCTATTTTGCTGAAAAAATTGGGGTGAAACGCGAGAATCTGGTGGTTGTTTCCATAATGCCTTGCTTGGCTAAAAAATACGAAAGCAGTCGTCCTGAATTTGCGGTAAATGGTAATCCGGATGTTGATTTCGCTTTGAGTACCCGCGAACTGGCCCACTTAATTCATTTGGGAAATATTGAATTTAACTCGTTGCCTAACGAAGATTTTGATTCACCGCTGGGCGAATCATCGGGTGCGGGCGTAATCTTCGGCACCACAGGAGGAGTTATCGAAGCTGCCGTTCGTACCGCTTACGAAATCTTTTCAGGAAAACCACTGCCTCGGCTAGATTTTGAAGAGTTACGTGGTATGGAAGGACTGCGAAAGGCAACCATCGATTTTAACGGAACACCTATCAATATTGGTATTGCGCATGGATTGGGCAATGCCCGTAAATTGCTCGAAGACATTCAGGCCGGAAACAGCGAGTTTCATGCCATTGAAATCATGTCGTGCCCGGGTGGTTGTATTGGCGGTGGCGGTCAGCCTTATCATCATGGCGATGCAGAAGTTATCAAGAAACGCCAGCGTGCCATTTATTCCGAAGATAAAAACAAGTCGATCCGCAAGTCGCACGAAAATCCGTATATCGTCAAATTGTATGAGGAATACCTTGGCGCTCCAATGAGCGAGAAATCTCACCACTTGCTGCATACCAAGTATTTTGATCGTAGCTAAAATTTGTCATTGATCGTCATTAAGTCATTTAATTGTCATTTATAGTAAAACTGGAGGAAAATGAAATTAGAGGATTTACAGGTTTATCAGATTTCAATGAAACTAGCTGATGAGGTTCATGATTTGATTTTGGAATGGGATAACTTTCATAAATTCTCTACAGGAACGCAGCTACTTGATGCTGCCGACTCAGTTTCTGCAAATATTAGTGAAGGATATGGACGGTTTCATTTTAAAGATCATCGAAACTTTCTGTATTTCTCCAGAGGATCGCTTTCGGAAACAAAAACATGGCTAACGAAGGCCGTAAATCGAAGACTGATAACGGAAGAGAAATATAATGATTTAATAAATCGATATAATGCTCTGGGAGTTAAGCTAAACAATTACATCAAGTCGATTGGTGATAAAGGTGATGCTAATAACAATGAATGACTACTTAATGACCATTAAATGACTATTGAATGACTTGTATTATAAATCGAAAAATCTAAAAACTATGCCAAAAATAAAACTTTCAGAAAAAACCATTGGACTGATAAAGGACGTCTGTGCAGGTTTTGGTAATCAGGGAAGTGAACTGATCAATGTGTTGCATCAGGTTCAGGGAAAGCTGGGTTATTTGCCGGCTGAAGTTCAGGAGGTAATTGCCAAAGAACTGAATGTTTCGGTTGCCAAAGTGTATGGTGTGGTGACGTTCTACTCGTTCTTTACCATGATACCAATGGGCGAGCACCCGATTTCCATTTGCATGGGAACGGCTTGTTATGTGCGCGGTGCCGAACAGGTATTGGCCGAATTTAAACGTCAACTGAGCATTGAGGTTGGCCAAAGTACTGCTGATGGTAAATTCTCGTTAAACTGCTTACGTTGTGTGGGAGCTTGCGGGCTGGCACCGGTGGTTATGGTTGGCGAAAAGGTTTATGGCCGCGTATCCCCACAAATGGTCAAGCAAATTATATCCGAATATAAAGATGGTTGCGCTTCTGAAGCAAAATCTGCATGATCAGCTTTCCATAAATTAATCGAATTAAAGGGATCCAATCTTAAAACAGATTGGATCCCTTTGTTTTTTTAGAATCGCCAATTTTAAAAAAGCTCTATCTTTAGCCTGAAAACTCAAACAACCCAAGTTTATGTACCGTCTGTTTTTTGTGCTCCTGTTTTTGTTGTCAGTAGTTGTTGGTACTGCTCAAACCACTTATAAAACCGAATCAAATATTTCATATTGCGCCGGCGAAAATCTGGATACTTACCAGAAAGAACGCTGCAAACTGGATATTTACGTTCCTGAAAATTCGGAAGGCTTCACCACAGTGGTATGGTTTCATGGCGGAGGATTAACTGCAGGAGAAAAATCAATTCCGGAGCGATTGAAGAATAAAAATCTTGGGGTTGTTGCCGTTAACTACCGGTTGAGTCCGAAAGTGAAAAGCCCGGCCTATATCGACGATGCGGCCGCTGCTGTGGCATGGGTCTTTAATAATATCAGTAAATATGGCGGTGATCCAAAGAAGATTGTGGTTTCAGGTCATTCTGCTGGTGGCTATTTGACTACCATGATTGGGCTCGACAAACATTATTTGGCGGCTTACGAAATTGACGCCAATGCTATTCAAAAATTGGTTCCATTTAGCGGGCAAATGATTACCCATTTTGAAATTCGCAAAGAGCGTGGAATAAAAGATACGACACCGGTTGTCGACGAATTTGCACCACAATTTCATGTGCGTGCCGATGCTCCGCCATTATACCTGATTACCGGCGATCGTAATCTTGAAATGCTTGGCCGCTACGAAGAAAATGCCTACATGTGGCGAATGATGGGCCTTGCAGGACATAAACAAACTTACCTTTTCGAATTGGATGGATTTGATCATGGCGGTATGGCTGAACCGGCTTTCGATTTGTTGTTGAAGATTATCAAGAAATAGCACTTTCAAAGAAATATGTTATATACAGGTTATTGAATTTCTTTCTTTTTTTTATCCTGTACCTTGATGGGATTTTAAGGTATATCATTTGATTTTGACTGTCGTTTAAAATTTGTAATTTCTCATTTATTTGCATTTGAAAAGCTCTTGTTAATTGAAGGTTCTCAGTGTTGTTTGTGAAAATATCTGAATATGTCGAATAACAGCTAAGTGTATTGATTTTCTGTAATCTATCCATAGTTTATTTCTTTCTTCTTCTTTAAATTTATATTGTTGATCTACCTCCTGTGTTCTGATTTCCCGGAAGGGAAAATACACTGAACAACTATTTGATCTGGCTGCTAAGCGGCACTTTTTAATATTTCCAGTTAACTGTCTTTTGAATAGAGATTAATCTGAAAATCACTTATTCAGAAACTGCACTCGCCAATATTGGTGCGGTTTTCGGAGACTTTCAGAATCCATCAATCTTCAAACTCATTTCAGATGAACCCTGTTACCGAGTTAATCAAAAATCTGGCTGATCAGCATGGCCGGGAGCGACATAATTTGTTGCCAATTCTTCAGGGAGTGGTCGAACAGGAAAAATACCTGTCGGAATTTTCGATGATCGAAATTGCCCGCGAGTTGGATTTGCCTGCGGCTGAAGTATATGGCACAGCGACATTTTACTCTTTTCTGGAATACAAGAAAATGGGCAAGCACATTATTCGTGTGTGCAAAACAATTACCTGTTCCATGAAAGGGAAAAACCAGATTTTGCTGGCCATTGAGGACATGCTGAAAATTAGCTTCGGCGAAACTACCCCCGATGGAAATTTCTCGTTGCTTCAGACCAATTGCCTCGGCTTTTGCCACAAAGCGCCGGCGATGCTCATCAATAATGAAGTTTACACCGAACTGACTCCTGAAAAAGTACGGGAGATATTGAGCTCTTACATGAAAAAGAAAGGAGGTCAGCATGACAACTAGTTATCAATTGAAGCGTGTCGACTTCATTTTTAAGAATGAAAACGATTGGGAAGAAGTATTGAGTAAAAGCATCAGCCGGTCGCCTCAGGAATTAATTAACGAGTTGATTAGTTCGGAATTGAAAGGGCGGGGAGGTGCGGGATTCCCCACGGGGTTAAAATGGAAATTATCTTCGGAAGCTGAGTCCGACATCAAATATGTGATTTGCAATGCTGATGAAGGCGAGCCCGGAACGTTCAAGGATCGCGAGATTCTGTCGCAGGTTCCTTACAAAGTACTTACAGGGATGGCAGTTTGTGGCCATGTAATTGGCGCCAAAGAAGGATATATCTACCTGCGTGGCGAATATTTCTTCCTTCAGCCTGAATTGAATAAGGCCATTGACGAATTCGAATATTATTGCCGCGAAATCAATCTCGATTTTAAGATTAAAATCTTCATGGGTAGCGGAGCTTACATCTGTGGGGAAGAAACGGCGCTGTTCGAATCGATGGAAGGCAAGCGCGGTGAGCCGCGCAACAAGCCGCCTTTCCCGTCGACATACGGATATATGGGTAAGCCAACGGTAATAAACAATGTGGAAACGCTTGCTCATACATTTACGATTTTCAAATATGGCGCCAAACGCTTTTATGATCTTGGTGTTCAGTACTCGCGCGGATCGAAGTTATTCTCAGTTTCAGGAGATACGCCAAAACCGGGTATTTACGAGTTGGAGTTGGGAATGAGCCTGTCGGATTTTGTGGATGAGTTTGGCGATGGAGATACCAAAGCTGTTCAGGTTGGTGGAGCTTCCGGATTTCTGGTACCTCGGAAAAGATTCACCGAAACGGCTATCGGGTTTCAGGGAAAACTGACAGGGATTTCGCTTCCAACCGGAGGCTCGATGATGCTTTTCAATAGCTCGCGATCTATGTTTAACGTGCTCGACAATTACCTTGAGTTTTTCCGCGAAGAATCGTGTGGGCAATGCACCCCCTGCCGCGTGGGCTGCCAACAATTGCTGAAAGGAATCAAAGCTGTAAAACGCGGAGAAAAAAATGCACATTATCTCGATAAACTGCTTCGGCTGGCTGAAACCATGCAATATACAGCCAAATGCGGGCTCGGACAATCGGTAGCCAATTCATTCACCTCGATCGTCGAAAATTTCAGGGAAGAAATGATTTACTAATGCAGCAAAACGAAACAACATGACAAAGAAGATCAAAATCAATATCAATGGTGTGCTTGTCGAAATTGACGAAGGAACCACCATTCTCGATGCTGCACGTCAGGTTGGTGTAATCATTCCAACCCTGTGTTACCACAAAGACCTGTGTGTAGCCGGAAATTGCAGAGTTTGTGTCACCGAAATTGTTGGGCAGAAACGTTTGTCGGCGGCCTGCGCTACGCCATGCGAAGAAGGCATGGAAATTCTCACCAACTCGCTTAAAGTTCGAAATTCCAGGAAACACATTTTGGAATTGCTGTTGTCGGAGCATAATGCAGATTGCACCCGTTGTTACAAAAATGGTAATTGCGAGTTACAACGACTGGCTTCCGAATACAAGATCATGACACAGGATTTCATCAGGCTGGCTCCGTTGCGCAAGTATTCAATCGATATGTTTTCGCCCTCGATTGTGAAGGACGATAGTAAATGCGTACGTTGCCAGAGGTGTGTGCGCACCTGCGTTGAGTTGCAGGGTGTAAATGCGCTTACCGTTGCCCACAAAGGCGATCTGATGAAGATTACAACATTCTTCGAAAAGGCTATGAATGATGTGGTCTGCACCAATTGCGGACAATGCATCAACCACTGCCCGACAGGAGCGCTTGTTGAAAAAAATTACATTGAAGAAGTTTGGGATGCCATTGCCGATAAAACCAAACACGTGGTGGTGCAAACGGCTCCGGCGGTTAGGGTTGGTTTAGGTGAAGAGTTGGGGCTTGGAACCGGAGTTCGTGTAACTGGCAAGATGGTTGCTGCACTTAAACGGTTGGGTTTCGATGCTGTGATGGATACCGATTTTACTGCAGACTTAACCATTATGGAAGAGGGAAGTGAGTTGCTCGACCGCCTGAGAAAAGTGTTGGTCGATCACAATCCTGATGTTAAACTACCTATGGCTACATCGTGTTCTCCAGGCTGGATTAAGTACATCGAACACATGTTTCCCGACTATTTGGAACATCTGTCAACCTGCAAGTCGCCACAGCAAATGTTTGGAGCGCTGGCCAAGACCTACTACGCGAAGGCCCGAAACCTCGAACCTGAGTCGATAGTATCGGTTTCGATTATGCCCTGCACGGCCAAGAAGTTCGAGGCCAACCGCCCCGAAATGCACGACAGTGGCTATCGCGATGTCGATTATGTGCTTACAACGCGCGAGCTAGCCATCATGATTAAGCAGGCTGGGATCGATTTTATGAAACTCGACGACATGCACTACGACCGGCTGATGGGCGAATCAACCGGAGCTGGAGTAATTTTCGGAGTAACTGGCGGTGTAATGGAAGCTGCGTTGCGTACGGCCTACGAACTGGTAACCGGTCGCGATGTTCCGTTCGAAAATCTGAACATTCGGCCGGTTCGTGGAATGGAAGGAGTGAAAGAGGCATCGGTGAAAATTGAGAAACCATTGGAAGAATGGGCATTTCTCGATGGTGTTGAACTGAAATGCGCGGTGGCTCACGGTTTGGTGAATGCCGGGAAAGTGATGGATTCCATTCGGGCCGGAAAGGCCAGTTATCACTTCGTT
>JAJZSZ010000246.1 GCA_021849365.1 Bacteroidota bacterium
TTGGATTAAAATCGTTGATGTACATGTAAGCAGATTCATCATATGCATCACCAGTCCATTCTGCAACGTTACCCGACATATCATATAGTCCAAAATCATTGGCATCGTAACTTCCAACTTTCATAGTGGCCATTCCTCCGTCTTCAACGTAGTTACCGCGCAGAGGCTTAAAGTTGGCAAGGAAAGTACCGTTTTGTTCGCGGGTGTAATATCCTCCCCAGGGGTACATCGATGATTGATGATCGCCTCTGGAAGCGTATTCCCATTCAACTTCAGTTGGCAAGCGGTAATCCTGTAATGTGGCTTCTTTGCGTCCTAAAAGGTAGTCATTGTGAAGTTTGGTTCTCCAGTGACAGAATGCTTTTGCCTGTCCCCACGAAATACCTACAACGGGATAATCGTCGAATCCTGGATGCCAGAAATAGCGGGTTGCCCATGGTTCGTTGTACGAGAAGGTGAAGTCTCTGATCCAGCAAAGTGTGTCAGGATAAATATTTACCTGATTACTGAATATGAATGAAGAACGGTTTTCAATAGCTTTTTCTTCGCCTTTGGTGTCGGTTACAGTTCCATTGTAACTCTGGGTTTCGTAGTTATACATGTTTACCCGGCGGGCTGCCTGTTTCAGGTCGATCCAATGATATTCGTAGAACAATTTACGGGCATCAATTTCTTTTTTCTTGAAGAATCTTTCGTTTTCAGGAATAAACATTGGAGTCAATGCTTCTGCATAATCCGGATCGTTCCAATCCAATTTTTCTTTCCAGTTGATTCTTGGTGGATCAATTGGGTTTCCCCTTCTGTCTTCACTGTTCATAAATTCCGGAAATTGCTCTGACAATACGGTCCGGGCGATAGAATCTCTAACCCATTGTACAAATTGCCGGTATTCGTTGTTGGTGATTTCCGTGTCGTCCATCCAAAAGGCATCGACTGAAACGGTTTTTGCCGGGGTTGATGATGAGGTTACATCCTGATCATTTGGTCCAAGAGTAAAAGAACCCCGGTGAATGAATGTCATGCCATAAGGTGTTGGCTCAAACCATTTTCCTCTCCCTTTTACTCCTGTTAGTTCTCCGTTGCCCGATTTATTACAACTTGAGAGCGTAAAAATCGCCAAAATAACTAACCCAATAGACAAAAGTTTTTTCATAGTATAGCTGTATGTTGCTTCTAATATATTCGTTATAAGTACCTTACACTTTTGTATTTTTTTATCCTGTTTTTACCTAAATCAATGCTGTAACTCAGGTAAATCTCATGTGAACCTCCGGTATAACCTGATAATGCCGACGTAATTATATCGTATGCATACCCGATTTTTAAACCATTGTTCAATTCAAACCCTAAAAGAACACCAATTGCATCGTTAATCCGGTAATTCAATCCACCTGAAAACCGTTTCTTATAAACCAGATCAACCAGACAATCAATCTGGTAAGCTGTTCCGTCAGTTTTTATATAAACCGATGGCTGCAATTCAAATAACGGATCGGTTAACCCAATATTGTAACCAGCTGACAGATAATAATGACGAGCCAGATATGTTCGTGCCTGATCGGAAAGAACAATTGAAGCCCGGTTAATATGAGTAGCCGATAATCCAACAAAATAATCTTTTGAACGCAGGAATGCTCCAATTCCCATATCAAATGCCAATTGACTGGCTTCAGTACTCGGAATAATTCCGGTTTCGTCAGATAAAGATTGGTGAAAATCACTTTCGGGAATATACCATTCAGGCTTGATCGACATATTGAAAAATCCCAAACTAGTTCCAATCCCCAAATCGCCAATACTTGTTTTCGTTCGGTAAGCATAATCTACGCCTACTGAAATGTTCTTGAAGAAACCGATTTCGTCACTTATTATATTAAAGCCAACTCCACTGTTTAACCCAAAAACCTTGCTGGCTGTGCCTACGCTAAATACCAGTGTCTTAGGGGCTCCGGTAATGCCAACCCATTGATAACGATTCAAAATCACTCCACTCATCGCTCCGTCGTTTCCGGCAAATCCTGGATTAACAGTTAATTGTGTCGCCTTGTTAAAACTGAACTGCGGATCCTGCTGGGCAATTGCTGCTAAGATAGCTATTATATATAAAAATAAAAAACAAAATATTTTTTTCATAAGAGCATTGTTGTGACTCTGTTTGCCCATTTCATGTGCAGTAAGTTAATAAAAAAATGTTTACTGTACTATACGGAGAATCTTTAAAGTCAATGAACGCAGGTTTAGATCATTTATTTTGTCTTTTGTTCATCTTTCGTATGTTTTTCCACCACCTGTCGGGAATGTCGCCTTGCGCTGCTTTTTTGTAATCATCTTCGTCGCACGGAACGACATACATTTTGTTCTTTCGGTGTTCAAAATCCGAAATTTCCATCCACCATCTTCCTGAAACGCGGCTTTGGAAAAATACCATAGTCATGTTTATATCCGACATGTCAACCATGAACTGATTGAAATCTTCTGAATCTTCCAGAGGATCTTCCGGTTTTCGGTGAAAAAATCCTTCAACAAAATGCCAAACAATTTGAGCCATCAGATTTGTTGAATTTGCACCTGGATCGTTTGCCGGAATAAGGTTGAAGAACCCGGCAATCTGCAGCGAATCGCTGATCCCGGCGTATCTGGCTATCTGGCAGGCCTCTTCGGAATACAATCCATTGGGCGATTTCATCGATTGACCAGGTGCATCAATACAACGGATGGCATTAATGTCGAAACTAAATATATTGGCGTCACGCAAAACGGGCTCAACCGAAGTAAGATCATATCTTACCTGACCTAACCGTTTTATATCCCAGTAATAATTGTTGAACAAATCGATATCAGATTGATCAACAAAGTAATTCTGGTAGGCTAGTACTGTGTACGAAAAAAGATTTTTCTGTTTTTCGAAGATCAGGTTCAGATAATTCTCGGAGTTTATGGTTTTGGTTCCTTTCCTGTAATCAAACTTTGGATCAACGGTTACCATGTTAAATAATCGTCCCTCGAAAGCTTTGGTGATTCCAAAAGTAAGATCCTGACTACCACCAAGAACAACGAGTGTTTGATGTGACTCGATGATATGCTCGCAAATATCGCGCAGTGCGAAATATGTATCATTGGCCGTGATTCCCGGCTTAAGATTACCAAGATCCAATGCTTTTAACCGAGTCCCGATTCTGTTCAGGCTGTAAAGATGTTTTCTGATTTCGTCAGGAGCAAGACCTGCTCCTGGAATAGTCGAATTTCGATCTTCAGGAACACCAATAATGAAAAGTTCCGTCTTTTCAAGCTTAAGTTTTTCCTGATTTTTCTGAAGCTGAAACCCTAAGGTATGCTTTTTGTTTGCCCAGTCCGGACATTCAAACTTTTCAAAGTCAACGGGATCAAAGTAATGTAGCAAGTCCATTAATGGTTTTTTTATCAGGGTTGAAAATACGCTTTTAAACAAAAAGGGCAAACAAAAAGATGTTTACCCTAAAAAATTATTTCTTTCTCGATTTTTTTTGAGCTGGTTCTTTGTCAATCAGCTTCATGCAATCTTCAAATGATAGTTTAGATGCGTCGGTTCCTTTGGGGATTTTGAAATTGTTTTTCTTGAATGCAATGTACGGGCCCCATCGGCCATTTAGTATTTTAATGTCAGGGTTTTCATCAAATACCTTAATAAGGGCGTTTTGGTCTTTTTCGCGTTTCCCTTCAATAAGTTCAATTGCCCTTGTCAATTCAATAGAGTAGGGGTCGTCAACATTCTTTTCAAGCGAAATGAACTTGCTGTCGTGCCTTACATATGGGCCAAAGCGTCCAATGGCAACGGTTACAGTTTTTCCTTCATATTCGCCGAGGGTGCGTGGCAGTTTAAACAGTTCCAGAGCTTCCTCCATGGTTATTGTTTCCAAGTGTTGTCCCGACCGCAAACTTGCAAACTGAGGTTTTGCGCCGCCTTCAGTTGCTTCACCCAGCTGGGCCAACGGACCGAATCTTCCGATTTTTACTGAAATTTCCAGACCAGTCGTTGGATCGGTTCCAAGTACACGAACTCCGTTCGCACGTTCGGCTTCGTTAAGTGCATTTTCGACTTTATTATGGAAAGGATCGTAAAAACTTTTGAGCATTTCGTTCCAGACCAACTCTCCTTCTGCGATTTCGTCAAATTCTTTCTCGACTTTGGCAGTGAAATTATAGTCCATAATCAGGTCGAAATATCGCATCAGAAAGTCGTTGACAACCATGCCGATATCAGTTGGGAATAGCTTGGACTTTTCGGCCCCGGTTTGTTCGGTTTTTACTTTCGAAGTGATTTTCTGTCCTGAAAGGATCAGCTCGGTGAATTCGCGTTCGGTTCCCGGACGATCTTCCTTTACCACATATCCACGATTTTGCACTGTAGTAATAATTGGAGCATAAGTTGATGGCCTTCCAATTCCCTGTTCTTCCAGCTTTTTTACCAGGCTGGCTTCAGTATAACGGGGTGGTTTTTGTGTAAACCGTTCGGTTGCATAGATTTTGTCCCAGCGTAAAATTTGCTTGGCGTTCAATGGTGGCAGCAAACCTTTTTGCCCGCCATTCTGATCTTCGTCATCAACCGATTCGATGTAAACCCTTAGGAATCCATCGAAAATCAATACTTCGCCGGAAGCAACAAATTTTTCAGGAACAGTAGAAATATCAATAGTTACAGTAGTTTTTTCGATTTCGGCGTCGCTCATTTGTGAGGCAATTGTTCGCTTCCAGATGAGTTCGTATAATCGTTTTTCCTGGGCAGTCCCTGAAATCTCTTCCTGATCGATATAGGCTGGGCGAATAGCTTCGTGCGCTTCCTGAGCTCCCTTTGACTTGGTTTTATACTGACGAACCTGGTGATATTTTTCACCCATCGTCTGTATAATTGTTTGTTTGGCAGCATTGATGGCTAATCCTGAAAGATTAACTGAATCGGTACGCATATAAGTAATCTTTCCCGATTCATACAGCTTTTGAGCAATGCTCATGGTTTGCGAAACCGAGTATCCCAACTTGCGGCTTGCTTCCTGCTGTAGGGTTGATGTAGTAAATGGCGGAGCTGGTGATCTTCGTGCAGGTTTTTTTACAACTTCGTTGATCTGGAATTCAGCGTTTTTACATTTTTCAAGGAAAGCATTTGCTTCTTCTTTGGTGTCGAACCGACGATTCAGCTCAGCTTTTAGCTCAACAATTTTGCCATCTTTCTCCGGAACCAAAAAACTTGCTGAAACACGAAATGCCGAAGTTGTTGTAAAATTCATGATTTCGCGCTCACGTTCTACAATAAGCCTGACAGCAACTGACTGAACACGACCGGCAGATAACGATGGTTTTACTTTTTTCCAAAGTACTGGCGAAACTTCAAACCCAACAATACGGTCGAGCACCCGACGTGCCTGCTGTGCATTAACCAGGTTTAAGTCGAGCGGACGTGGATTTTGAACTGCATGAAGAATTGCTTCTTTGGTAATCTCATGAAAAACAATTCGTTTTGTTTTTTTTGGATCCAATCCAAGTGTTTCCATCAAGTGCCACGAAATAGCTTCTCCCTCACGGTCCTCGTCGGAAGCCAGCCATATGGTCTGGGCCTCTTTGGCGAGTTTCTTAAGCTCGGTAACTAATTTCTTTTTATCGGCAGTGATTTCGTATTTAGGAGTAAAATTATTTTGAATGTCAATTCCAAAATCTTTTTTCTCGAGGTCCCTGATGTGTCCCATGCTTGAGGTCACAAAAAAATCTTTTCCCAAAAATTTTTCTATGGTTTTTGCTTTGGCAGGCGACTCAACAATAACAAGATTTTCGTGCATGTATCGGATTATTTTTCGTTCTGGTTTTAAAATTTTGTGCAAATTAAAGAAAAGGATTCGCTAAGTTCAAAATATAATTCAATAAATTTTAAAAGCATATTTATTTGAAAATGATTAATTTATTGGAATCAGGCAGTGCAGAAGACTGATTTATAACATGATTTTGAGGTTTTTAATAAGTAGTAATCATCAGTTAGTAAATGCCATGTTTTCAGTTGGTTGTGCTGGCTTTCGTTAGCTGGCGATTTTTGTATTTACGATAGCTGCGGAGCTGCTCATCGAGATTATTTCAAACCTTGTTTATTCAAAGGAATTCTTTTGGGTTTCATTATCTTTGTCGGCTCAAACCGAAATCATTAGTTAATGAATAAAGACATTTCAGTATATAAGAAGTACATCCGCATTTTCTGGTACATATATGTTGCAGGTGTTGTGTCTGTTTTCCTTTTGTTTTTTATGATCGCGAAGGGATGGCTCGGTTTTATGCCGTCGTTCGAAGATCTTGAAAATCCTGAAAGCCTGCTTGCATCGGAAGTGGTTTCGGCCGATGGCGTGGTTATGGGTAAGTATTTTAAGGAAAACCGCACGTTTGTTAATTATGACGAGCTTAGTCCGGTGTTGCTAAAGGCATTGGTGGCTACTGAAGATGTGAGGTATTATAGTCATTCGGGAGTTGACCTTCGCGGGCTGGTTCGTGTAGTAAAAGGAATTCTTACTGCTGATAGCAATTCGGGTGGAGGTAGTACTATTAGCCAGCAGTTGGCCAAGATGCTTTTCCCGCGCGATAACCTGGATAATAAACTGCAGTTGATTTTCAGGAAATTTAAAGAATGGGTGATTGCCGTAAAGCTCGAGAAAAGCTATACCAAGGAAGAAATTCTGACGATGTACCTTAATAAGTACGACTTTTTGAACCTCGCTGTTGGTATTAAATCGGCTGCAACGGTATATTTTAATACAACTCCTGATAAACTGACGCTCGAACAGTCTGCCATGTTGGTGGGGATGGCAAAAAATTCCTCTTTATATAATCCGGTGCGTCGCCCAGAACTTACACTACAAAGGCGGAATGTGGTTTTGGCTCAAATGCAGAAGTATGGCTATCTGTCGAAAGAAGAATGTCGTTCGGCACAGGCCCAGCCTTTAGGTCTGGATTACCACAAAGTTGATTTTAAAACCGGTCCGGCACCTTATTTCAGGGAATATCTTCGTCAGGCGTTGAATGCCGATAAACCGAAGCGGTCGGATTATGCCTCGTGGCAAGGAGAGAAATTCAGGGAAGACTCCATTG
>JAJZSZ010000247.1 GCA_021849365.1 Bacteroidota bacterium
AATTTGACCACGTGTACCGGAGCTGTTTCAACCAGCCACACATCGCGGTATATTCCACCGCTGAAAACATGTTCACCTGCACGTGGTGCCAGTTGGGCGTCCCATATATTATTGACCCGAACAGCTATCAGGTTATTCCCTTTGTGCAGCACTTTTGTAATATCGATGGAAAATCCGTTGTATCCGCCCCTGTGAGTGCCTGTAAGCACACCGTTTACAAACACTTCGGCAACCTGGAACACGCCTTCAAATTCGAGATTGAACCGTCGGTCGCCAATCTCTTTTTCAATGACGATGTTTTTCCGGTACCAACCATATCCCGAATAGAACTCGGCAGAAAGGAAATAGGGCAAGCTGAATGAATGCGGCAAGCCAACGTTCTGCCAGGTATTATCGGCAAAATCAGCTTTTTCGGCTCCCCGAAAGTCGCCAAGCTGAAATTTCCATTCTCGGTTCAGGTTGGTTTTGCTTCTCTCTGGTTGTGTGGCTTTTAGAGAAAGAGAACTTCCAACAAATACCAAAATCAGGGTAAAAAGGGTGATTTGTTTCTTGAATAAATTCATTGTCCGATACATTATTTTTCAAACATTTGGGCGGTAAGTTCTTTCGATTGATCTTTTGCCAGATCAGTAATCTCAACTGTTTTACCGTTATACATTACAGTGGCTGGAACCCCGTTTCTGGAGAATATTTTTGCTGAAACCAATTTGCCTTCTTTCCATTTGATGTCCACCACAAATCCGCCACGGGCAACCAGTCCATTTACTTCACCGTCTTTCCAAACCGAGGGCAATGCAGGTAACAAATCGATGTATCCAAGGTGACTTTGCAGCAGCATTTCGGCAATTCCTGAAGTACCGCCAAAGTTACCATCAATCTGGAACGGCGGATGGGCACAAAATAAATTGGCATAAGTTCCACCGGCATCCGACATATTAATTTCACCTTTATCGGTTGAGCGCAAAAGGTTCAGCAACAATTTGTAGGCACGATCGCCGTCTTTTAAACGGGCCCAAAAATTCACTTTCCAGGCCAATGACCAACCGGTTCCGTTGTCGGTGCGGGCTTCCAGGCTTTTACGCACAGCATTGGCCAGTTCCGGATTGTTTACCGGGTCGACCTGTGTTCCCGGATGCAGCATATACAAGTGTGAAACATGCCTGTGGGTTGGTTCGGCTTCCTTAAATTCTTTGCTCCACTCCATCAGGCGGCCATCAGAGCCAATTTGTGGCTGGGCCAGGTTGGCCAGAGCTGTCTTTATTTTTTCGAGTTGCGGATTGCTGTCTTTCACAATTTCGGCAGCGGCCAGTACATTGGTAAAAAGTTCGTGAATAATTTCCTGATCGTGCGATGGTCCCATTGTCATCGAACAGTGCGACCCATCGGGCGCAATAAACTTATTTTCAGGAGAGGTTGACGGCCCGGAAACTAATTTGCCGGTAGCAGGATCTTTTACCAGCCAGTCGAGGTAAAATTCTGCAGCTTTCAGCATTACCGGGTAAACGCGTTCGAGGTATTTACGGTCAAGGGTAAACGTGTAGTGGTCCCATAAATGACGGCAATTCCACCCTGATCCGGCCACGTACATTCCCCAGCCAACGCCTTCGCCCGGCGAGGTGTAACCCCATACATTGGTGATGGTTTCGGAACACCAGCCATTGGCGCCGTATTGCACTTTGGCAGTCAGTTCGCCCGGCTTCACCAGCGACTCGATTAATTCGCTGAACGGAGTAAAACATTCCGACAGGTTGGTCATATCCGATGGCCAGTAGTTCATTTGTACATTGATGTTGGTGTGATAATCGCAATTCCAGGGTGTTTGAATTTTGTTGGCCCAGATGCCCTGCAGGTTGGCAGGCAGTGATCCTTCGCGCGACGAAGAAATGAGCAAATAGCGGCCATACTGAAAATAGGTTTGCTGCAAAAGAAAGTCGTCAGGGTTTTTTGCCTGATTTTTCAAGCGAACATCGGTAGGAATAGTATCTGATCCTGTACCTGAAAGGTTGAGTCTCACTTTATTGAATAAGGAAGTGAAATCGTCGATGTGATTTTTCAGCAATGTTGAATATGATTTGGAAGCAACCCCGGAGAGCTGATTCAGGCTTGTAACTCTAGGATCGTCGCCCGTGAATGTTGGGTATTCCTTTTTGTAGTTGGTCGAAGCGGTTAACAGAAGAACAACATCGTCGGATCCCTGAATGGTTACCAAACTATCAGTATAGCTGACGTTGCCTGTGTTGGCCACGGCTTTTAACCGGGCGGCATATTGCATACCATCGCCACCTTTGCCATTCGATAAAGTTCCCGTCATCAACAGGTTATTTTCTTCGGCTTTGGTGGCAAATCGTTCCGGACGGTTCAATTTTGCAGTGAAATTTAATGCTCCTTTTTTGTTGGCCGATAAATGGATAACAATGGCCCGGTCGGGGTAACTTACAAAAATCTCGCGTTTGTAGTTTATTCCATCCTGATCGTACGAAACGCGGGCAATACCCTGGTTCAGATCGAGCTCGCGCATGTAATTGCTGTATTCAGTGGTTTTTCTGAAATCAAGCCATAAGTCGCCTAGGGTTTGAAAGCAACCGTAAGGTGCATTCGATCCGTTTCCGGAGCCTGAACCAACGCCTTTGCAAACCTGTGTTTTATTGGCCAACTCATCAGCTTCTTTGTATTTTCCATCGAACAGCAACTGACGGATTTTCGCCAGTGATTTTACCGCATCAGGATTATTGTTGTCGTCAACACTTCCCGACCACAGGCTCTTCTCGTTGAGCTGAATCCGTTCCTTGTTTACATCGCCGTAAATCATTGCTCCCAGGAATCCATTTCCCACGGGTAAAGCTTTTAGCCATTCGGGATCATTGCCCCAACCATTCTGTCGGTCGGGAATGGACGCATTGGCCGGTTGCTTGTACCATAGGCGATACGTTGGTGCTTTATCATTTTCTTTGGATGACTTACAGGAGATTGCTGCAAGTGTTATTAGAATAACAAGGAAGGGAATCAGGTTTCTCATTTTATCAGTTTTTGATTTAGGTTAAGATACATTACTCGAAACATTAATACTACAAAATTACTTTTTGAACACTTAAGATTTAAGACAAGAAGATAAGAAAAACGGGAGAGAAAATTCCCTCCCGTTTGTACACGTCATTACTTATAATCAGGATTTTGAACCAATGTTCCGTTACTCTTGTCTATTTCTTCCTGCGGTAATGGCCAGTGGTAGAATTTATCTTCCCATTTGTAGCCAATCATACCGTCTTTCACATTGTTTAAAACAGTACCAGCAATATGCCAGCGTTTAAGGTCTAAATAGCGCAATCCTTCGAAAGCAAGCTCTATTCTTCTTTCATGTCTGATCCGTTCGCGCATTTGTTCTTTGGTTAAACCTGCCGGATATGGAGGCATACCAACCCGAGCTCTCAAATCGGTCATTGCCTGATAAACCGAAGCATCGGGTCCTGCAATTTCGTTCTGGGCCTCGGCATACATAAGCAGAACTTCTGCCAGGCGTATTACAACAGCATCCTGTTGACTGAGAGTTGAGTATCCGTAAGGTATATTTTCCGGACAGAGGAATTTCTTAACTCCATAACCTGTAGGACGACTATTCGAGGGTTTATAAATATTACCTCCACCCCAGTCAACGTAATCAACAAAAACAGTCTTGCTTAAACGTGGGTCACGATTTTTGAATGGATTAGCAGTATCGGTTAGTGGCGATGTTCCCCAGGGAAGACCATCTGTGCATTCAAAAGCATCGACAAAACTCTTCAAGGGACTCACAATAATCCAGTCGCCGTAAATCAGGTCGGCACCGTAAGCCGCAACATTATCCGGAGCAAGGTAGTTTACCGCAAAAATTATTTCCTTGTTGCCTACCTGTCCTTTATCCTGAAATACATTTTCAAAAACAGGACTCAATGCATATTGCGGGATGATTTCCTGGCACAATGTTTTAACCTGTCCAAGCAAGTTAGCATCGGGCGTTCCATTCGATCCGTAAGCCTGAAAAATCAAAACCCGGGCTTTAAATGCCTGTGCAGTTGTTTTTGCAGCATGACCTGAATTTTGATAATATGGCACAGTTTTTAAATTGGCAATGGCAAAATCCAGATCAGAAATAATTTGAGCGTAAATCTTGTCAGAACTTACTTTAGCCTGTTCCTGATTTTCAAGGGTTAATGGTTCAGTTACCAAAGGTACATCGCCGTATGCGCTATACAGTTGGAAATAATAGTAGGCCCGTAAGAACTTAACCTCTCCTTCAAGAGCTTTCTTTTCAGCATCGGTTATGTCGGTACCTTTATAAGTACTGAGCTGTTTCAGGAAAATATTTATCCTTGCGATTGCCTGGTAACAGAGCGAGTAGACCAATGAAACATATCCACCTGTTGTTGACGTGATGTCTCCGGATACGATACTCTTGGAATTGAAGTAATTGTGTTGTCCGTAGCTGTTATCAGTCAGATTATCCCAGTTAGGAAGATGGTAAGACCAAACTCCTCCGGGAGGATTGTCCCATGAGGCTCCGGTTTGATTCAACCCGTAAATAGCCGTAAGCGCCATATTGAAATCAGATTTTGTATTCCAGAAAGTGCTTGAAGAAATCTGATCCAAAGGCTGTTTGTCGAGGTAACCCTCGCATCCACCCAGAAAGAAGATGGATAATACTATCAGTAATAATTTATATCGTTTCATGATTCGATCAATTAAAATTTAACATTTACACCAAAAGAGAAAATCTTGTTTTGCGGATAGTTGACGGCAGATCCACTTCCTCCACGTTCTGGGTCGAGTCCTGGATAGTCAGTCAGAGTAATCAGGTTATCTCCGGAGAAATATACCCTTATCTGGTCGAGTCCGATGTGTTGGGTGGTTTTCTTCGGCAAGGTATATCCAAATGTTAAATTCTTTAACCTCATATAAGAACCGTCCTGCAAATACCAGGATGATGTCCGGCTAATACTTTGAGGTGATCCCCATCCCCAGTATATTCGTGGCATTGTAGCAGAAGGATTGCTTTCTGTCCAACGGTCTCTCCAGTTGGTTGTTGGAGGAGCGCCTTGTACAAATGGTATGGTACCCCAACCATCAACATAGTACTTCACTTTGTAAACACCCTGGAATTGAGCTGACAAATCAAATCCTTTCCAATTGGCCGAAAGGTTGAATGAATAGTTTAAGGCTGGATACCTTCCTTTGATAATTACCCGGTCGTCGTTGTTGATTTTTCCATCTCCATTGGCGTCTCTGAATTTTAAGTCGCCGGGAACAGTTGCATCAGTAAACTGTTTAGGTGAGCTGGCAATTTCCTGAGTTGTCTGGAAAATACCAATTTGTTCGATCATATAAAATGCATCCCATTCTTCACCTTCCTGACGTAAATTATATCCATTGATTTCTCTGGCGCCAAATTTAACCAGCTTGTTTTTATAATGGTCAATATTTACTCCGGCGCTATAGTTCAAGCCTGTGAAATAACCTGATTTTACATTATTCTGGTAATTAACCGACAACTCGAAACCTTTATTTTCCATTGTTCCGTTGTTAACTGTTGGCGGATTTAACCCAACTACGCCGGTTACCTGTGAACCTCTTAAAATATCTGAAGTTGTTTTCTTATACCAGTCGAAAGTAAGGGTTAATCCCTGGAAAGCAGTTAAGTCCAAACCGAAGTCCATAACTTTTGTGGTTTCCCACATAATACTTTCGTTTGATAGCGCTGTTTGTGCAACTCCAGATGACAGGCTGGCATTGTCGAAAGAATAGTTACTGGTTAAAGCAAGCATTGCCTGATAAGGATAGTTTCCAATATTTTGGTTACCAAGTTCTCCATATGATCCGCGAAGCTTCATGTTATTTAACCAGCTGAGGTCGAGAGATTTCATGAAATTTTCTTCACTAATCCTCCATCCGGCAGAGAACGATGGGAATGCACCCCAGCGGGATTCCGGAGCCAATCTTGAAGTTCCGTCATACCGTAGGTTAGCTTCCAGGAGATAGCGGTCTTTGTAGTTGTAATCCAGACGACCAAAGAACGACATAATTGCCCATTCGTTTTTGCTGCCATTGGTCGATTGTACCGACGGACTGCCAGCATCAAGTTGCCTGAGTATATCGCTCGGAAATACTTTCCGATAACCCTTGAGATATTCGTAAGTATTATCTTCCATGCTGTAACCTGCCTGAGCAAATACTTTGTGGTCTCCAAATGTCTTGTCAAAACTTAGGTAAGAATACATGTTTTTATATACGTTCTGGCTGTCCTGTACAACTAAACCCTGGCCACCTACGTCAAGGTTGGTCTTATATTCTCCTGTCCGGTAATCGTAAAGCGGAACTATAGGCCTATAGTCACTAAATTTACTAAGGTCAAGGTTCATCGCAGCTTTGGTGTACCACTTGAAGTTTTTCAGGAACTGAACTTCAAGCCATCCTTGTGTTGATATAGCATAGTCGTCGGTGTTAGCAAAAACTTTATTTCCAATAATGGCCATAGGGTTTTTGTTGTTGTATTCAAAATCATAAGCCTTATAAGTCCATCGGCCACTGCCATCGGCCAACTGAGGGCCATAAGTAGGAGGCTGGGCCATAGCAGCAAGAAAAGTATCGCCGGCACCTTGGCGGGGAGCCTGCCTGACACCTTTTTTTAGAGCGATATTCCCACCAAACCGAATTTTTTCATTAAACATTGAACTGAGGTTCATCCTGACATTGTATTTTTCGTAATCGAACCCTTTCATAACACCTTCCTGGTTGATATAACCCATGGAAATATCATATTTCGTTGTTTTGCTTCCACCGTTAAAACTTAAGTTATGAGTTTGGGTTGGAGCGGGATTAAACAGCAGGTCGAGCCAATCGGTATTTGGATATTGTGTTCGGTCAGTAGCATTTTTATATGCATTAATCATATCCTGGGTATATAGTGCAGTGGTAAGCCCCGAATTCAGCCGGGCTTCGTTATATAGTTCCATATATTCGGCCGAGTTGGTAATTAATTCATACATCTTGGTCGGAGTATGAATACCATAGTTCCCGCTATACTCAATGCTTACCTTACCTTCTTTACCAACTTTGGTGGTAACCA
>JAJZSZ010000248.1 GCA_021849365.1 Bacteroidota bacterium
CAGATGGACCTGGGTGTTCATTACCCGAGCGATGTATTGATGGGTGCAATTACAGGGGCGGGCTCAGCTTATTTGTGCTATAAAGCCCAGCGCTGGTTGAATAAAAGACCGAAAAAATGATTGATTACTTAAATGCACTTGACACCAGACTCTTTCTGGCCGTAAACGACTGGAAAACAAGCTTTTTCGATCCAGTCATGACAAGCTGATGTGGGTTCCCATGTACCTGCTGATCGCTTTTTTTATTATCAAACTCCATAAAAAGAAACGTGGTGCACTATCCCGGAGATCTATTGGGAGGCGCTACCATTGGGTTGTTGCCCGGATGGGCAGTGGCAAAACTATATCAATATATTAAAAATGAAACATTTTAGTACAAATAATAAACAATTGAAATAAAAAGAAGTACTCTGAAAAGTGCCGGAAGGTTGAAATTTTATAATTATCTTTATCCCGATTTTTATGATTATGTACAAAACATTCTTAAAAATAGTAGTTGTAATTATCGGAGTATTCTACATTGCATCATTCTGCGAATTCGATCAAAATGAGTGCAGACAGAATTACGATAACGAAACTCATGCGTACATCCACGTAGATAATGTTAATGCAAAACTGATAAAATTACCAGTTGACGCTAAACAGCTATGTACTGTTACTTTTAGAATTAACATTCCAAGTCAGACCTTTATATCAAACCAGTACTCAGATTTCTACTCATCTGTACTGCAAAGTCATAACAAAAAGTATCTTTTCAATTCGGTATTCCTCATTTGATACCATTCTTTCCCGGGAATAACTGTTTTTATGTGGTGTTTACCATGTAATCAGGTACGCCTCCTTTTGTTCTAATTCTTCATTTTAGTATTTAAGTCTACAGAATAATGCCCAGCTTGGTAAACGGGCATCATTTGTATATAATTTCCGATTGCAATTAAAGTTAATGATATGATTGACAGGTTAATCAAATTCTCCATAACGCACAAAGCTGTAACAGGCTTTTTCGTGCTTGGGTTAATCGCCTGGGGCGTATATTCGCTCATCCGGTTACCCATTGACGCTTTGCCCGACATCACCAACAACCAGGTACAGGTGCATACCATTGCACCGGCGCTGGCAGCGCAGGAAGTGGAGCAAACCATTACTTCCCCCCTGGAGATAACTATGGCCAGTATTCCGGGCGTAACGGAAATACGCTCCATCTCACGTTTTGGGCTTTCCGTGATTACCATTGTGTTTAAGGAAGACATGAACATTTATCTTGCCCGCGAACTGGTAAATCAAAAAATCCAGGAAGCAAAGGATTTGATCCCTCCGGGCCTGGGAACAACCGAAATGTCACCCATTTCCACCGGCCTTGGAGAAATTTACCAGTACATGCTTCGTACCAAACCTGGTTACGATACGGTTTATTCGGCAACCGATTTGCGCACCATGCAGGACTGGATTGCCAAACGTCAGTTGCTGGGCACTCCGGGAGTAGCTGAAATCAACAGTTTCGGGGGATATATCAAGCAATATGAAGTGGCTGTTAATCCCGAAAAGTTGCGAAGCATGAACATCACGCTGAAAGATATTTTCACCGCCCTGGAACAAAATAACCAGAATACAGGAGGTGCCTACATTGAAAAAGCCCAGGAAGCTCTTTTTATCAGGGGTGTAGGGCTTGTGAAAACACTGGAAGACGTCCGTAATATTGTCATAAAAAATAATGAAGGCATACCTGTTTTAATCCGCAACGTTGCGGAAATAAGGTTCGGTAGCTCAGTACGGTATGGTGCCATGACCCGAATAACCCGTAACAGTGAAGGTGAAGTGGTTGGCGGAATAGTGCTGATGCTCAAGGGGGAAAATTCTTCACAGGTGATTGAACGGGTGAAAGAGAAAATCGCGACCATCCAAAAAACGCTACCCGAAGGGGTTGTAATTGAACCATACCTCGACCGGAGCCAACTTATCAGCAGGGCTATTAGCACCGTGAGCCGCAACCTCCTCGAAGGTGGCCTGATTGTAATTTTCATCCTTGTGCTGATGCTTGGAAATTTAAGAGCCGGATTAATCGTGGCATCGGTTATTCCGCTATCGCTCCTCTTTGCCGTGAGCATGATGAACCTTTTTGGCGTATCAGGAAACCTCATGAGCCTGGGGGCAATTGATTTCGGGCTAATCGTGGATGGGGCGGTAATCATTGTAGAAAGCATCGTGCACCGTATTCATCATACCATCAAAGTGTCGGGAAACAGTATTTTGACTTCGCAGCAAATGGATGACGAAGTGTTTGCTTCTGCATCGCGAATTCGCAAGTCCGCCGCGTTTGGCGAAATCATCATCCTGATGGTATATATTCCAATATTGACGCTGGTAGGCATCGAAGGCAAAATGTTCAGGCCGATGGCTCAAACGGTGAGCTTCGCTATTTTAGGCGCTTTGGTGTTGTCCCTTACCTATGTACCTATGATATCCGCGCTGTTCCTGGACAAAAAGATTTCTTTCAAAAGAAACCTGTCCGACCGTATCATGGATTTTTTACACCGGCAGTACGAGCCTGTTATTCATTTTGCCTTGCGAAGAAAAAGGACAGTTATCATCGTTTCGTTTGTTTTGTTTGCTGTCAGTGTCGTAACCTTTGGATTTTTAGGCGGAGAATTTATTCCTACCCTTGAGGAAGGCGATTTTGCAGTTGAAACGCGGCTGGCGGCCGGTTCTTCACTTTCGCAGACCATTGCCACTACGGAAACGGCAGGACAAATTCTGCTGAAAAATTTTCCGGAAGTAAAGGAAGTAGTTTGCAGGATTGGTGTTGCCGATATTCCAACCGACCCCGACCCCATTGAAACTTCAATGATGATGATACTTTTAAAAGATAAAAGCGAATGGATTACGGCTGATAACCGTGAAGAGCTTGCCGATAAAATGAAAGAAGCCCTTTCTGTAATTCCCGGTGTGAACTATGAATTTCAGCAGCCCATTCAGTTACGTTTTAATGAACTGATAAGCGGGATACGGCAGGATGTGGCCGTGAAAATTTATGGCGACGACCTGGATGTGCTCGCTCAATTGGGAAACAAGGCAGCCACCATCATTTCGGGGGTTGACGGGGCGGTGGATGTATTGCCCGAAGTGACTATGGGTATGCCACAGATTACCGTTGAATACCACCGTGAGAAAATTGCCCGATACGGGTTAACCATCAGCGATGTGAACAAAGTCCTGGAAAGTGCATTTGCAGGGGCTAAAGCAGGCGTGGTTTACGAAGGTGAGAAAAGGTTCGACCTGGTAGTACGGCTGGACAAGGCGCACCGTGCAGGTTTGAGCGATGTTAAGGATTTGTATGTCTCCCTGCCCGACGGAAACCAGATTCCGCTCAGTGAAGTGGCATCCGTGACGGAAAAGGAAGGACCATCGCAAATTTCACGCGATGATACCAAACGAAGGATTGTGGTGGGATTGAATGTACGGGGACGCAATGTGCAAAGCGTGGTGGCTGATATTCAGAAAAAACTGGGAAACGGGTTAAAGCTGCCTCCGGGTTATTACATCGCCTATGGCGGGCAGTTCAAAAACCTTGTGGAAGCCAGGAACCGGCTTATGGTTGCTGTTCCGATAGCATTGGCAATCATCTTTGTCCTGCTGTTTTTCACGTTCGGTTCATTCAGGGAAACCTTGTTAATATTCTCTGCAATCCCCCTTTCGGCTATTGGCGGGGTTTTTGCCCTGCTCGTCCGTGGGATGCCTTTCAGCATTTCGGCAGGGGTTGGTTTTATCGCACTTTTCGGGGTGGCGGTTCTGAACGGCATTGTACTTGTCAGTTACTTCAACCAGTTGGAAAAAGAAGGCATAACCGACATCAGGGAACGAATCCTGCAAGGTGTGAAAGTCCGTTTGCGCCCTGTGGTAATGACGGCAGCCGTGGCATCGTTCGGTTTTTTGCCGATGGCCATATCCACCTCGGCAGGGGCAGAAGTACAGCGTCCGCTTGCAACAGTCGTTATTGGCGGGTTAATAACGGCAACCTTCCTTACGCTCATAGTACTGCCTGTATTGTACAGCATTTTTATGCAAAATTTCAGTAAGAAAAAATCAATACACCCGGGAAATATAACCACGCTGGCGCTTTTACTTACCGGGTTGTCCTTACCTGCCGTGAGTAACGCACAAACTTCCCCTGCACAACAAACGCAACCCCTTATTTTATCTGTTGACGATGCCATAAAAATAGCTACCGAAAATAACCCGGTTATGAAAAGCGCCAATTATAGCATCACGCAACAGGAAGCATTAAAGAAAACGGCTTTTGACATTGGTAAAACCACGGTAGGCTATTCATACGACAATACCGTTTCTCCCTTTGGCAACAAAAGTTACGATGTTTCGCAAAGTTTCCGCTTTCCGACCGTGTTTTTCAGGCAGGCAAAACTTCAAAACCAACAGGTTACATTGGCGCAGGATTTTTCCGCGATAACACAGTCGGTACTTGTACGAAATGTAAAATCTGCTTGGTATCAATGGGTATATGGTATGGAGAAGCTCAAATTGTTGTCCCGCCAGGCCGCGATATTTCACAACTATTCTGAAATGGCCAACATCCGTTTCAAGAATGGCGAAACAAATTATCTCGAAAAAATTTCGGCACAGGCAACTTACCAGGAAGTGCTATTGGCACAAAAACAGGCTGAAAAGGACATTGAGATATACAAACAGGAAATGCAAAAGCTACTTAATATAAATCAGCCTTTCCAGGCCAAAGATACTGTACTTATGAAGCTACCCATTGCTTCATCAGATACCGGGGCATACATTAAAAATCCCGGTCTGGAATTCTACCGGCAGAAAACAGTAATTGCCCAAACGGCCTCAAATATTGAAAAGTCAAATTTTCTGCCAGATATTTCCCTGGGATATTCAATTCCCGTTGAAAGCGGAGTTCATGGTTTTTACGGTTACCAGCTTGGTGTAAGCATCCCTTTGTGGTTCAGGCCTCAACAGGGAAGGGTTCAGGCTGCTTCGCTGGGTGTCAGGATTGCCGAAGCTGATGCTGAGAATTACCGGAACAACATCAGGACGGCTTACAACCAGCAACTGGACGAAATTGAGAAGCTAACCGGTTTAATTACTTTTTATGAGACCGTTGGTATCCGGCAGGCTGATGAAATCCTGAAAACGGCCGATAATTCTTATAAAACCGGCCAAATCGGCTATGTCGAATATTCACAAAACATTTCTCAGGCCATTAGCATCAAATCGAAGTATATTGATACGTTAAACCAATATAACCAGGCTGTCATCACAATGTCCTATATAATTGGTACATATTAAACCTTTAAAAATAACACAATGAAAGTCAAAGCTAAAATTTTGTATATATTCCTGTTTCTCATACCAGCCTTTTATTCATGCGGGTTTGAAGGTTCGGAGCGGGAAAAAGAAAAAGAAGAAATGAAGAAAAATGAAGCTGTTAAGGATAGCGCCGGGCTACATAAAGAAGAAGTAATGCTTTCCCTTAACCAATGCAATGCAGTTGGTATTCAGTTTGGAAACCTGCAACGAAAGAACCTGAACGGTGCAGTGCAGGCAAACGGGAACCTTGTTGCTCCCCCACAGAATAAGGCAGAAGTTTCGGTATATATCGGGGGTGTGGTAAAATCGATCCCGGTTATCGAAGGCGACTATGTCAACCAGGGGCAAACGCTTGCTGTATTGGAACATCCCGATTATATCCAGCTTCAGCAGGATTACCTTTCTGCCCGTAACAGCCTTGTTCTCGCGGAAAAAGAATACCTGCGGCAGAAAGAATTATATGCGACCAATACAACCGCCGAAAAGAATTTTCAGAAAGCCGAAAGCGATTTTAACGCCATTAAGATTAACATGTTCTCCCTTTCCAGAAAGCTCAGGTTGCTGGGCATTGATACAGATAAATTGGAGTATAATTCCATAAATCCTGACATTAAAGTTAAATCACCGATAAACGGGTACATAAATGCTATCCATGCCAGCATTGGGAAATATATTGACCCAAATTCAGTGATGTTCGAAGTGGCCAATAACAGTAGTATGAACCTCGTTTTGCAGGTGTTTGAAAACGATATTTCAAAAATTAAGCCCGGACAGCATCTCACTTTCATGTTGCCAAACGAATCCGGAATTCATGGTGAAGGCACTGTCTATGCCATTGACAAAATTTTTGATGATGTTAAAAAATCCTTTTCGGTACGTGCAAAAGTGAATGTCAATGCCAATACACAAGCCTTATTACCGGGTATTTATGTAAACGCGCTTATCGAAACCACAAACACTCCGGCGGATGTTCTCCCCGCCGATGCAATTGTAAAGGAAGGCCAGTCGGAATATGTGTTTATACTGTCCCGTACCAAAACCATCGAAAACCAGCAGTATTATATTTTTGCGATGAAGGAAGTTAAAAGTGGTGGCTCCGAAGCTGGCTATACTCAAGTTACATTTTTGGAAAATGTTACCGCTAATGTAAAAATTGTTACCAAAGGGACTTATTATATTCAATCAGAAAAAAATAAAAGAGAAAATCAGGAATTGGATTAATTTTAAAGTTTGTACGGTTTTGTTTCGTCGCATGCCGCGAATGCTTTTGGATTGGCAACATTCCTGTGTTTTGTGCTTGACGACTGGTTTAAATGGCTAAAATATTGGCTGCTTGCGTGGGCTTTGCTGGTTTCGTATAGTCGCATTTACAACGTGGTGCATTATCCGGGCGATGTGATTGGGGGCGCTGTTATTGGGGTGTTGCCCGGATGGGCAGTGGCAAAACTATACTTTTATATAGAAACCAAGCGATTAAAAACATGAATACCAGGTGGCGGAACCAGCCGATGCATTTCATTTAATAAATAATTAACATCCCGAATACGCTGACTTAACATTTTTCTGTTAATTTTGAGTTCTCTGGTGATGGAGTTCACCGCAAACCGTCATAAATGACTGATGACTCCTGCTGTTTTTAATAATAATTAAAACAGTCATTTATGAACTTACTTAACTCTAATTTTTCAGGTAAGAGCGCTGAAATTAGAATACCGCCCAACAGGTCGGAAATCAGCATTGAATTTAACAGC
>JAJZSZ010000249.1 GCA_021849365.1 Bacteroidota bacterium
ACCAAATTCAGTAACCAGTACATGCCATAAATGAGGTAAACGTAAACTTTTCCGCCTTCCTGAAACATCACTTCGGTTCGCGGTGTGCGCCCTTTGCTGGCATGGCAGGCCAGATCTTCAGTTCCCCGGTAAGCTTCCACTTCTGTTATCCGGTATCGACAAACGGTTCCGTCGTCAAACTGACGAACGAGTGATTTCCCCAACAATTCAGGAGCCACATCCAAAACATCGCGGATAAAAAAATCGGATAACAAGCGGGAAGCCTCCCCCCGTCCCCCTCCAAAAGAGGGGGAGAAAGAACAGGAATTCGAAGTAATATCCTTTTTCATTGAATGCTAAATCCTTAATGATCCATAGAATCAGAATGTTCACAGGTCAAACTCCCTCCCTCTCGGGGAGGGTTGGGGTGGGGCTTCGTTTCCGGCTTCTCATGTTTCGAGCACAAATACAGCGGATAGAACAACGAGAAGAAGGTAATGGCATCGTGATTATTCAGTGTATCTTCATTCAGGAACGAAAGGAAAACAATCAGAAGAAAGGTAAGCAGCTGAAAGCTGCGTGTTTTATGCTCTGCGAAAACCGGCGCTACCAGCGCAAAACAGATGTAACACATGCCTATCAGTCCAAAATCGATCCAGTAACTCAGGAACATATTGTGCGACCGCTGACGGTATTCCTGTTCCTGGAAAAATTTATTCTGATCATATTTTTCCTGATATGCCGGATAATAGCCACCGGTACCTTTGCCCAGCCAGAAATCTTCCCTGATAATTTTCAAGGCCATTTTATAGTATTCAAGCCGCTGCGAAACCGAATGCCCTGATGGGTTTCCGCCCTTTTGATAAACATCCATTTCCCATATAATCTGGTACAGCCGCTTATAAAACGAGAAAGAGCTACCAAACCGGTAATTGGTCATTCCATTTTCGATGTTACTGATGTCGTCGGCTGATAATTTCTCCAGACCTTCGGCATCTTTCCGCAGCCCTTTTGAGGTAATATACCTGAAAAGAACAAACTTATTAAAACCTGAGGTTGTGGTGCTGTCGTAGTTGATTCTGCTGCGCCTATTCCATGCCTCTCGCAATTCGTCTTCGTTAATATACAAGTATGTATAATGACCATTTTCGATTTCCTTATTACTGAGGTCGTGCATATACAAATTCCCCTTCATTGACCTTTCCTGAAGTATGCCTGCCGGAATGGACTCGACACTGTAAAACTGGTGTAAGATGACAAGGGTGTAAGCAACAGGAATAACGCATCCTGAAAGCAAAATAATCAGCAATGCCAACCGAACAGTAAAACGCTTAATCAGAAAAATATTACGGAATACAACAGCCAGTAAAACGGCCAGGAATACAACCCATCCGGTTGCCGAGCGAAGAACAATCAGAAAAATGCTCAACCAAACGATTGTTACCACCAACAAGGTGTTTTCAAGTAAGCTT
The DNA here is from genome assembly GCA_021849365.1 of Bacteroidota bacterium. Classification (GTDB taxonomy): domain Bacteria; phylum Bacteroidota; class Bacteroidia; order Bacteroidales; family Prolixibacteraceae; genus Aquipluma. The sequence goes on from JAJZSZ010000249.1 coordinate 1,452, forward strand.
TTCCGCTCCTGATTCAGGAAATACCAGCCTAATGCAAAAATGCTGATGTTAATAAGAAGAGCAAACCTGATATGCGAAATAAAAAGTGACATTTCGCGCGGATCCTGAATCTGCTTTCCGGAAAGCCCCAGCAAAACCCATATGCTGCATAAGGAAGCAACAACCACCGCAGCCGAAAAAGCATAAATAATTCGTTTGACCTTTGTGTAGTTTAACTCGGCCGAGGTTCCGATAACGAGAGGAAAGATAAGTAACGGTAATTGAATCTTAACATCATGAATTCCCCACTCCCAGCTACTTGTCCAAAACAATCCAAGCAGATATACTGCAAATATGGAGATAAGCAGAATTACTCCCTTCTTTTCCTTTAACCGTTGGAACTTTGCAGTAAACTGGCCTTCGAGTAGCCAATTGAATAACAACAAACCGGAAACTATGCTTGTAAGAGCTTTCGACAGTGGCAACCCAATTACCATTGCCACCAATAAACCAAGATAAATCTTCGAAAAAACGGGAATATATTTTGCCGTAAAGCCCTTCATTCAGTTTTGTACAATAAAACTACAAATCTAAACGAAAAAACGAGGGAATCATTGCTCTACACGAAAACAAAAAGGATTGATAAAAGGCAAACAACCGAAAGAAGCAATATCGACACAAAAGCCTTTCGCAACTGATGCTCAACAATGAATTCAATGCCCTTTGTAGCCAGAAAAATAGGAGTAATTGCTGCAGCCACCAAAAGCATGTTTGTTGCAAATTTATCCTTCCCGACAGCCATCAGAAACAGACCTGAAGCTACAAAAACAGCAAGGACAATCACCAAAAATATATTTATTCGTTCGATAGTTGATTTCATAACTAAAACATTAAAAATACATTTGATTTAGGGTGAAAAAAGCGTTTCAGAAGTGAAGTTAAGACAAACAATACAGAGATTCGCTGAACAATAACAAAAAAAATGTGAAATGCACGATTTTAATGACGAATGGTATGATTTGGCATATCAACGTGCAATGCTTCTACTTTGAAAATCTTTGTGTTAATTTTTAATTTCAAGCAAGCAAGTGTTTGCAAATTAAAAAAAAGAAAATACTTTTGCAGTCCCGAATATTGTCCGTACTTGTAGTTCTTGTAAACAATTGAAAATGTTGAAGCTGTAAAACTTATTAACAGTTCCGAGTTCATAAGTGGTCGACTTCTAAACAATTGAATTTTAATTAATTGCGAGTTTGGTATTAATTTTTTAAAAATAAGCAAGTGGATGCACTAAGTTACAAAACCGTTTCGGCCAACAGGGCTACGGTTACAAAAGAGTGGGTTCTGGTTGATGCTACAGATATGGTACTTGGTCGTTTGGCCAGTAAAGTTGCCAAAATTTTGAGAGGCAAATACAAACCAAGTTATACTCCTCATGTTGATTGCGGTGATAACGTGATTATCATCAACGCAGAAAAAGTTCGTCTGACAGGGAACAAACTGAATGACAAAATCTATTTAAGCTATTCTGGTTATCCAGGAGGTCAACGTGTTCAGACTCCATCTGAATTATTAGCTAAATATCCTGAAAGACTGATTGAAAAAGCAGTTAAAGGGATGTTGCCAAAAAACCGTCTGGGAAGCAAAATTTACGGAAACCTAAAAGTGTATGTTGGGTCAGAACACAAACAGGAAGCCCAGAATCCGAAATTAATTGATTTAAATACAATTAAATAGTAACTAATGGAAGTAGTAAACGCATTAGGTCGCAGGAAATCAGCCGTTGCCCGTGTTTATGTCAGCGAAGGCAAAGGTAAAATCACTATTAACAACAGAGATTTGAATGAGTATTTTACCACAGGTACCCTGCAGTATGTTGTTATGCAACCGTTGAATCTTTTAGGCGTTGCTGGTCAATACGACATCAAAGTAAATCTTGATGGTGGTGGTATTACCGGTCAGGCCGAAGCACTTCGTTTGGGTATCTCACGCGCATTGATCGAAATCAATCCTGAATCAAGAACCACATTGAAACATGCCGGATTTTTGACTCGTGATCCTCGTGAAGTTGAGCGTAAAAAACCAGGACAACCAGGTGCACGCAAACGGTTCCAGTTCTCGAAACGTTAATATTTTTAATACAAAAATACTCTGCTTTGGATCTAAATTGCTCCGACTCTTTGCTTTAAAACCAGCAAAGACTACCTAGCAATTGCTTTTCAGGAGATTATTTTTAAATAAAAAAGTAAAAAGATGCCAAGAACAAATTTTCAAGAATTATTGGAAGCTGGTGTTCACTTTGGACACCTTAGAAGGAAATGGAATCCAAACATGGCTCCGTTCATTTTCATGGAGAAAAATGGAATCCACATCATCGACCTTCAAAAAACTATAGTTAAAATTGACGACGCTGCCAACGCCATCAAACAGATCGCAAAATCAGGCCGCAAAATCTTATTCGTTGCCACTAAAAAACAGGCAAAAGACATCGTTGCTGAATTAGTAGGCGGTGTTAACATGCCATATGTTACTGAACGCTGGCCAGGTGGTATGCTTACCAACTTCCCGACTATCCGGAAAGCTGTTAAGAAGATGATCTCGATCGACAAAATGACTAAAGACAGCAGCTGGGATGCACTTTCGAAACGCGAAAAACTGCAGATCAGCCGTCAGCGTGCCAAACTCGAAAAAATGCTGGGAAGTATTGCCGACTTAACCCGCCTTCCTGCTGCACTTTTCGTTGTTGACGTATTGAAAGAAAAAATCGCTGTTCGTGAAGCACAACGTCTTGGAATTCCGGTATTTGCTATGGTTGACACCAACTCTGATCCGGAAGGAATTGATTTTGTTATTCCTGCAAACGACGACGCTTCTCAGTCAATCAGCCTTATCGTAAAAGCTATGACTGACGCTATTCGCGAAGGACTATCGGAACGTAAAGTTGAACGCGAAAAAGACGACGACGATAAAGAAGCAAAAGTAAAAGGTAAAAAAGCAAAAGTTGTTAGCGATGAAGATGTAGACGACATCGATGAAGATGAAGATCTTGACGATGAAGACGAAGATCTTGATGAAGAAATTGATGAGTAATCAATCGTTGAACAACCCATTAAAACAAAAATAATATGGAAATTAGTGCTGCAGATGTAATGAAGTTGCGTAAAGCAACTGGTGCAGGGATGATGGATTGTAAATCAGCTCTTGCTGAAGCTGAAGGCGATTTTAACCGTGCCGTTGATATTATCCGCGAAAAAGGTAAACTGGTTGCCAGCAAAAGAGCCGACCGCGAAGCTTCTGAAGGTGTTGTGTTAGCTAAAGTTAATGCATCAAAAACCTCAGGTGCAATTGTGGTATTGAACTGCGAAACTGACTTTGTTGCAAAAAACGAAAATTTCGTAGCTTTTGCTGAACGTATTCTCGATGCTGCTATTGCCAGCGAAGCTGCTGATCTGGATGCAGTTAAAGCGTTGGTTATTGATGGTCGTACTGTTGAAAACCACGTTATTGAACAAACCGGTGTTATCGGCGAAAAACTCGATCTACCATACTACAAAAAACTTGATGCTGCTACTGTAGTTGCATACATTCATCCAGGAAACAAATTATCAACTCTGGTTGGTTTCAACCAGGCCAATGTTGATACTCAGGCTACCAAAGACGTGGCAATGCAAGTTGCTGCAATGAACCCTGTAGCTGTTGACCGTGGAGATGTTCCTGCTGAAGTAGTTGCCAAAGAGTTGGAAATTGCCAAAGAAAAATTCCGTCAGGAAGGAAAACCAGAAGCAATGCTCGATAAAATTGCTCAAGGTGCTTTGGAAAAATTCTATAAAGAAAGCACTCTGTTGAATCAGGCTTTCATTAAAGAAAACAAACAAACTGTATCGGAATTCCTGAAAAGTCAGGATAAAGGATTAACTGTAACAGGTTTCTTCCGCTACAATCTTGCCGACTAGTAATAATCAGCACGATTATATTAGAAAGTCCTCTGTTTCAGAGGACTTTTTTTTTGTTTTATATAATCTGCCCCGGTGAAATTATTATAAAAAAAGAGCTCCAACTGACTGAGTGTCTGATGGAGCTCTTTGCTTATGAAAAACTTTTATTAAATCACAAATCCATTGGGCAAAACAGCACCTTTCTTAATTACAACAACCCCATCTTTTACCGAATAGAGTTCGTTGTTCGAATCGGGTAAATGTTTTCCGCCATTAACCCTAACATCGTTGCCTATGTGCACATTTTTATCTACAATACAATTGTTCAGGTAGCAACGTTCGCCAATACCCATTACTTTTCCATTATTGTAGTTCATATCTATTTCTTCCAGATTCTGATAATAGTCGTTACCCATAATGTAAGAGTTTACAATGGTTGTACCCCTACCAATACGAGCCCTGATACCGATTACTGAATGTTCGATCCGGCTGGCATTGATAATACAGCCGTCAGAAACTAATGTGCGTTCAAGAGTTGTTCCTGAAATTTTTGATGGTGGCAACAAACGCGCACGGGTATAAACGATTTTCGAATTATCAAACAAATTGAATTTCGGAATCGCATCGGTTAAACCAAGGTTAGCTTCGAAGAATGAATCAATATTACCGATATCGGTCCAATACCCTTCGTACTGATAACTTAAAACCTTGTGTGTTTTAATGGAAGCCGGTATAATTTCCTTACCAAAATCGGTTGTATCGTGGTTCTCCATAATTTTAACCAGCAAATCGCGGTTAAACAGATAAATCCCCATCGACGCCAAATATATCTTGCCTTCGCGCTGACTTTCTTCACTTACCTGCGAAACCCACTCAGGCAACAACTCAGGTGCAGGTTTCTCAATGAATTCCTTGATAATATTCTTCGAATCCGTTTTCAGGATACCAAATTCTGGCGCTTCCTTTGCTACAACCGGAAGTGTGGCAATAGTGATATCAGCTTTATTTTTTGCATGTGCTTCAATCATTTCATTAAAGTCCATCTGGTACAGCTGATCGCCCGAAAGAATTAAAGCATAGTCAAACTGGTAACCTAAAAAATGATGCATACACTGACGCACTGCATCGGCTGTTCCCTGGAACCAGTTTTTGTTGTTGGGAGTTTGCTCAGCAGCCATAATATCAACGAACGAATCGCTAAACTGGCTAAAATGGTAAGTGTTTTTAATGTGCTGATTCAGTGAGGCTGAGTTGAATTGGGTAAGCACAAAAATCCGTTTAATATCGGAATTTATACAATTGGATATCGGAATATCCACAAGCCGATATTTTCCGGCAATAGGTACGGCAGGTTTCGACCTGTTTTCAGTCAGCGGGGACAGCCTGGAACCTTGTCCGCCTCCCAAGATTATTGCTAATGCTCTGTTCTTCATAATACTATATTTTAAGCGATTGATATAATCCAATGTAATCTTCTGCAGCTTTATTCCACGAGTGGTCAATCTGCATGATCTGTTTTCTTATCTTATTAAACGACCTCTTATTCCGGAAGAATGATTTTGCCCGGTGAATTGAATGCATCACATCGTGCGTGTTGCACTGATCGTGGCAAATACCAAAGCCACCATCGCCAATGTCAATAACCGTATCGCGCAGTCCACCCGTTCTTCTAACAACCGGAACCGTACCATAACGGAGTGCATACAAAGATCG
>JAJZSZ010000250.1 GCA_021849365.1 Bacteroidota bacterium
ATTGGGGTGATTGATCAGTTGTGCCAGCGCTTTCTGGGTATTTACATGGTCGTCGCCCAACTGCGAGCAACCGTAATTGTGCTTGAAAACCTCGATCGCATCCAGATTTTCAGGATTGACTTCTTTTTTGAATAAGTCGATAATCTGCTGAGCCTGTCCATTAACACAGCCCACGGTTGGCACAATCCACAATTCATTCCTGATTCCGCAATTACCATTACTCCGGCGGTAACCACTGAAAGTCAGGTCGCGTTTGGCATAGCGGATTTCGTTCAGCTTTTGGTTGAACGAATAGGTGATTGTTCCCGACAAATTGGTTTTCAGGTTGTGCGTGTGCACGTGTTCGCCAACGCCAATTTCGGCAATGGCATGACCAATAGGCGCACCATATTTTATCACATCGGCATTGAGCGCGATCGGGGTCAAGGCTAGCTTATGACCAACCGGAACATTGTTTTGAACAACGATTTGTTGCCCTTCAATATTCAGCGATTCACCTGCTACAGCCGCTTCGAGGCAAACAGCCACATTATCGTCCGGATTTATTTTAATGAATTTTGCCATTTTCAAGTAATTTCAAGTTTCAAGTTCGGAGTGCCTAAAGTTCGAAGATTGGATTGGGAAATGCTCCAAATTCTTTGCACCATACTCCATTCTTCGGACTCTATCCAATCTTCATCAACGGATTATTTTTATTCAAAACAGCTTTCACTGCTTTTTTCATTCCTACCTGCTCAATCAGGAACAAATAACAAGTTACCGAAATGGTCAGGTTAGGTATCTCATTCAGGTTGCGTTTCCAAACTTTTTCGAGGCTCAATACTTTTTCAACCAGTTTCTGAATTGAAATCGGGCGGCCATCGCACTCGGCCCAAGCCTGTTTGTAAAAGTCAACTATCCACTGATCGTCCTGAACCTTGTATTCTTCGCCATTGGCTTCACCTTTAAAATAAGCAATCATGGCGGCCAGTGAAAATACAATTTTCTGAGGAAGCATCTGGTGCGATTCGTAATAGTTTAAAAGGGTTGGTAAGTTGCGGGTTTCCCATTTCGACATGGCATTTAGCGCAATACTTTGCCACTGATGGCGAATATAAGGATTGCGGAAACGTTCGAGAATTTTATGCGCAAACGACTGAAGCTCTTTTTCAGTACCATCCAGAATAGGCAAAACCTCGTCGTACACCAAGTCTTTCATGAAATTACCCACTTCGAGGTTTTCGAAAGCCTCACGAACAGTTTCAAGTCCACTTAAATAGGACACGGCATAACTTCCGGTATGACAGCCATTCAAAACCAATACTTTTTGCTCGCGGAAACGGGTCATATCTTTTACAAATTTCACATCCAGTCCGGCTTTCTCGGCAGGGAATTCTTTCTGTACCCATTCAGGAGCTTCAATTACCCAAAGGTGGAAGTATTCGCCAACTACAACCAGGTTATCTTCAAAACCCAGTTCTTTCTGAATGTCCTTTATTTCATCTTTCGGGAATCCAGGTACAATGCGGTCGACCAACGTACTGCAGAAAGCGCACGATTTATTCACCCAATTTACAAAATCGTCGCCCAGGTTCCAGTTCTGAGCATGTTGCAGCACATATTTTTTAAGCATATCACCGTTGCGGTCAATCAGCTCGCAGGCAAAAAATATCAAGCCTTTATCGGCTGCGCCATCGAATGCTTTGTAGCGGTTGTATAGCAAAGCGGCCACCTTTCCGGGGAATGATTTCTGCGGCTGCATTTCGAGTGTATCGGTTTCGTCCATAGCAATACCGGCTTCGGTGGTATTCGAGAATACAAAGCGAAGATCGGGATTGAGGTACGACTGCTCGTATTTTGCAAATTCGGTGTATGGATTAATGCCTTGATTAATACAGTCGATAAGTGAATATTCCTTCACCGGCTGGCCGTTTTTAATCCCTTTCAGGTAAACGTGGTACAAACCATCCTGATCATTCAGCATGTGAACCATTCCGCCAGCCAATGGCTGAACGACATCAATTCCGGTATTAAAACCAATTTCCTTATTCATTTTATTCACGATCCAGTCGGTAAAAGCACGAAGAAAATTTCCTTCACCGAACTGAAGTATGCGTGTTGGGTAGGTTTGTGTTTGTGTTGCGTTTTTACGATTTAATTCCATTTTGCGTCAAATTTAGATTTTCCGTGTACGAACACGGTTTATGCCGCAAATGTATATTTTTATTTTATTCGTGTATCTCCTACGCTTTAAATCATCAGTTAAAACACTGAAATTCAACATTAACCCTTCTTATTATTAATGATTATTTAATAAAGCTATTGTTTTTCGACGAACAGCAGCTTATAATTCCTAATTTTAAAGTGTTATGAGAAATAGAAACAGTGACTGGGACCAAGGAAGGCATAATTTTGCAGGCTGGCTGTTTCTGCTAAACTTCACTCAACGCCTATGCCTGAAAAACAGATATATGTAATTACCGGAGGACCCGGATTTGGAAAAACAATGCTCGTTGAAGCACTCAGGGCTAAGGGCTACCCTTGTTCCGGCGAATTTGCACGCGAATTGATCCTCTCGCAACAGGCAACCGGCGGCGACATCCTTCCGTGGAAAAATCCAAGGCTCTTTCAGCAAACCATTTTAAAGAAACGGAAAGAATTTTTCGATTCAGTTCCTGAAGGTACGACAGCCTTTGCCGATCGTGCAATACCTGATCAGCTTGCGTTTGCACGATATAAAGGATTCGGAACACCTGAAGTTTTGGTTTCGGCAGCCAGTGAATATCGTTATGCCACCAAAGTTTTTGTTACTCCGCCATGGCCCGAAATCTTCGTAAACGACCCGATCAGGACGGAAACATTTGACGAAGCGATTCAAATTCACCGGATTGTGGTAGAAACCTACCGGGACTTGAATTATAAGATAATTGAATTACCTTTAGTACCCATCTCTGAGCGCATAAATTATCTATTACAACTTATCTAAACATTGAAAATAATGGAAATCAACAGACGTAATTTTCTGAGAAGTGCTGCAATTGGCACTGTTGGGATGGCAGCAATTCCGGAAATTTTATCGGCTTCGATGCCAACAATCAAGAAAAAGCAAAAAGGAATATTATCGTCGTTAAAAACCGGGGCAGTCATTCTTTTCCAGGGCGACTCCATTACTGATGCCGGACGCGAAAGGATGAAGCAGCAGTCGAACCTGGCCGGATCGTTCGGAGCAGGCTACGCGTTTCTGGCGGCTTCCAGGCTTTTATGCGAAAATCCGGAGAAAGACTTCTCTATTTTCAACCGTGGAATCAGTGGAAACAAAGTTTACCAGCTGGCTGAAAGGTGGCAAAGAGATTGCTTCGATTTAAATCCGGCCGTACTCAGCATCCTGATTGGGGTAAACGATTTCTGGCATAAACTCGACGGTAAATATGACGGAACCGTTGAAAAATATGAACAGGATTACAAGCAGCTACTTACCCTGACCCGGAAAATGCTTCCCGAGATAAAACTGGTTATTGGCGAGCCTTTCGCAGTTCCTGAAACATCGGCAGTGAACGAAAAATGGTTCCCCGATTTCGACGGGTACCGCGCCGTTGCAAAAAAACTGGCTGAAGAGTTCGAGGCCGAATTTATCCCCTACCAGACCATTTTTAACGAAGCCGTACTTCGCGCACCAGCCAAATACTGGACCGGCGACGGCGTTCATCCATCGATGGCAGGCTGTGCCCTAATGGCCGAAGCCTGGCTTAAAGCGGTGAAATAAAATTCAGATTCCTTATAACGAAAAATGCCGCAGACAATCACTTTGTCTGCGGCATTTTTTATTGACTACTATGCATACGCGATCTTCAAGACATCGTCAAAATATTCAACGAAATGCGCCGTGATGCCTTCTTTCAAGTAATCGGGCAATTCCTCGAAATCCTTGCGATTATCAGCCGGAAAGATCAATTCAAAAACCTTTACTCGGCGGGCTGCAATGGTTTTTCCGCGTACTCCACCAATGGGCAGCACTTTCCCGGTCAGGGTCAGTTCGCCAGTCATGGCCAGCCCTTTTTTAATCGGTTTGCCAGTAGCCAGCGAATACAACGCCAAGGCCATGGTAATTCCGGCCGACGGACCGTCTTTAGGTGTTGCTCCGGCCGGAACATGCAAATGAATGAAATGATCGTCGAAATAATTTTCCTTTTTACTGCTGCTAGCAATACGTCCGCGAATGTACGAATAGGCAATTTCCGACGACTCCTGCATCACACTGCCAAGCTGCCCCGTTTGCCTGAAACCTCCTCCTTTGCCCTTTATTCCTGAAGCTTCGATATAAAGTGTGGCTCCGCCCATGGCAGTCCAGGCCAACCCAAGCGTTACGCCTGGAATCGACTTTTTGTACAATTCTTCGGTGGTAAAAACGGGTTGCCCCAAAAAATCGGTCAGATTCTTCTGACTGATGCTGACTTTTGATGCTCCATTCTCGGCCTGCATCAAGGTCACCTTCCGCATGATTTTCTTCAACTGGTTCTCAAGATTGCGCACGCCTGCTTCACGGGCATAGCCATCGACGATATTCACCAAAGCCGAATCGGTTATCGATACTTCTGAAGTTTTCAGACCATGCTCTTCGCGAAGTTTTGGAACCAGGTATCGTTTGGCAATCTCCACTTTTTCTTCCATGATGTAGCCCGAAAGTTTGATGATTTCCATACGGTCGAGCAACGGGCGCGGAATGGTATCGAGCTGGTTGGCCGTAGTTACAAACAACACACTCGACAAATCGAAACGCACATCGAGGTAATGATCTAAAAAGTCGCTGTTTTGTTCGGGGTCGAGTACTTCGAGCAAAGCCGCAGCCGGATCGCCCTGGTAGCTGGCTCCAATCTTATCGATTTCGTCGAGCATAATCACCGGATTGGCCACCTCAGTGCGTTTCAGGCTTTGAATAAGTTTGCCCGGCATGGCACCAATATAGGTCCGGCGGTGCCCTTTAATTTCAGCCTCATCGCGCATTCCACCCACCGAAAAACGATAGAATTTACGTCCAAGGGCATCAGCAATCGATTTACCGATCGACGTCTTCCCCACCCCGGGAGGCCCCACCAGACAAATGATTGAGCCGGAAACCTTTCCACGCTTAATGATGGTTGCAATAAATTCAAGGATGCGTTGCTTCACATCCTCCAGCCCGTAATGCTCCTGATCAAGAATTTTTCGTGCTTTCGCCAGATCGAAATTATCTTCAGAAAAAATTCCCCAGGGCAAATCGGTCAGCCAGTTCAGGTAAGTACGCGAAACCTGATACTCGGCCGAACCGGTTTCAAGTGTGCGCATCTTGCCCATTTCTTCCTCAACCACCTTTGCAGCTTCGTCGCTCAGTTTCAGTCGTTCAATTTTCTTCTCCAGTGCTTCAATTTCGCTGGCTTTATCGTCTTTTTCGAGCCCAAGCTCTTTCTTAATCACCTTCAGTTGCTCCCGAAGGAAGAACTCGCGCTGTTGTTTCGAAATTTTTTCCTCGATTTGCTTCTGAATATCCTGCTGCAGTTGGTTAAGCTCAATTTCTTCGCGCAGTAAAACCAGTAATTTCTCGCTACGCTCATATAAATTCACCGTTTCGAGTATGGTTTGTTGCTTGGCGGCATCCGAAGTCAGAAACGAAGCAACCAGGTCCATGAGCAATCCCGGCTTTTCCATCCCGATTTGCGACAGGGCCAGTTTCATCTGCTCCTGAAACATCGGGTTCAGCTTAATCAGTTCTTTCACCGAATTGATGATAGCCAGAGTATAGGCTTTCAACTCTGGATTCAGGACTATTTTCTCATCGTAATCATACTCAACCTTCCAAAACTTGAGGTCGCCCCGTACAAACTCCTTTTTGTAATGAATTCGGGTAAGTGCCTGAGCAAAAAAGTGCACCTGCTCGTCGGTCTTATTGATGATCTTAATAATTTTCAGGAGTGTACCGGTGTGGTGCAGATCCGAATTCATATAATCGACCGAATTCAGGTTGCGAATAAACGACACACCAATAAATCCATTGTTTTGTTCGAGCGCGTGTTCGATATACCGGACTGCTTTTGGGTTGAAAAACGTTAGCGGCAGTGCCAGTCCGGGAAGCACCGGCCTGTTTTCGAGCGGAAGTACGACCAGGTTATCTGGATATATTTCAGAAACCAGGACAATTCCGGCATTTTCAGCATTGGTTTCCATCAGGTATTCTTTTAATTATTTGTATAGGTTTTTACTATTTCATTTAATTGTTGTTTCGACAATACGCCTGAATTTTTCCAGAGCAGATTGCCATTCCGGAACAACATCAGAGTAGGTACACTGCGCACCTGGTAACGATTTGAGATCTCCGGATTTTTATCGACATCTATTTTAACTACACGAAGTTTTCCCTGACGTTCGCGGGCTATTTCGAGCAAAACCGGCGACTGCACTTTGCATGGCTGGCACCATTCGGCATAAAAATCAATCAGTACCGGGGTATCTGAATTGATGATTGAATTAAAGTTTCCTTGCATAATGTTTCTGTTTTTCCTGGCCTGACTTCAAACCTGAAACCAAATAAAGACTTGTGAATCTTTTGTCAGAAAATCTGCCAAAGTGAAGGTAATCGCGGGCGTTCTGATATGCATTTTGTCACACCTGAGGTATGAAATGAAAAGAGGCTGAATCCTTTCGGGTCAGCCTCTCCAAAGGTACTACCAGGAATTGATTGATTGATATTTTGGTAACTGGTAGTCTTTGATGAATTATTGAAATCCAATCTTAGATAAAACTACACAAAAACCGGTTTTAGTATTTAAACGAATTCTTTTTTTTGAACTGCCTAACCCTAAAAACACAAAGTGCCTGAAGTGCAAAGTATTTAAAGTTTTTCAACTTCGTACTCCGCACTTTAGGCACTCCGCACTTCTTTTTCCTAGTACAACCTTTCGCCCACAGCCGATTTCAGCTTATAAAGGCTTCCGGTATAATCAATTTTTGCTTTCAGCAACTGCAGACGGCTTTCTGAAACTGCAGTCGATCCTTCAATCAATTCGAGGTTGGTGATTACACCGGCATCA
>JAJZSZ010000251.1:0-6354 GCA_021849365.1 Bacteroidota bacterium
GATCTAGGCTTACTTTTGCTACTTATACAAATCCCTAAAATTGATAATCATGCTAAAAGTAAACGAATACTTTGGAGGAACGGTAAAATCGATCGCGCTTGAAAACGCTGAAGGTATTGCCACTGTTGGTGTTATGGAAGCCGGCGAGTATGAATTTGGTACCTCAACCATTGAGCACATGACCGTTACAAGCGGAATTCTCGATGTTATGCTTCCGGGCGAAACCGTTTGGACGACCTATTTAAAAGGCGAGACATTCGTAGTTGCCAAAGATGTTAAATTCAAGGTGAAAGCCGACGGGCAAGTGGCTTATTACTGCCTTTACGTATAGAAACCCAAAGAAAAAAGTCATCAGGAAAGTTTACATCGCATTTTCCTGATGACTTTTTGCCCTATGCCCCCTGCCCTTTGCTCTATGCCATAAGGTACGGTTTCAGTATTTCATCCATGGCAGCAATCCAGGCTGGCGAATCGTTCAGACTTTCCACCATTTGCAGCTTTTCGCCGCCTTCGTGTTCAAACATTTCCTTGTATTCGTAGCCAATCTCAACGGTAGTTTCCAAACAATCGGCTACAAACGACGGTGCAACCACCAATATATTTTTACATCCGGATTTTGCCCTTTCCATCAGGTTCTTATCAGTGAAAGGAGTCATCCAGTTGTTCGACAGCCGCGATTGAAAAGAAACAGAATATTGTTCACGTTTCAGACCCAACAATTTGGCCAGCTCTCGGGTGGTTTGATAGCAGGTGGCTTTGTAGCAGAATTTACCAAAAGCGGGCAACTGATTTTCGCAATTGCAGGTAGTTATTGAATCGTTCGGATGGTTTTTCTCCAAATGGCGATTGGGCAGGCCATGATAGGTAAACACCACATGATCGAAACTGTCAGGATTGCACGACCTGATTCGGTCGGCAAATGCCTCCAAAAACGCCGGATGATCGTAAAACTGGTTGATGACAAGTGTTTCGGGAATGGTATTCCATTTTCGCATCCCGTCGATAACTGCCTGAATGGCCGTACCGTTGGTCGATGATGCATATTGCGGAAACTGCGGAAAAACAATTACACGGTCGTAATTACCTTTCTGAATTTCGGCTAACGCTTTTTTCACCGAAGGATTTCCATATCGCATGGCCATAAAAACATCGGCCTTTGACCCAAGTCGCTCCTGTAATCCGGCTTTCAGCCTTTCCGAATAAAACAACAACGGAGAACCTTCTGGTGTCCACAGCCGTTGATATAATTTGGTCGATTTGGGAGCCCTGAACGGAACGATAATCAGGTTTACCAGTATTTTCTGCAGTACCAGCGGAATATCAATTACCCTCCGGTCGTTCAGAAACTCGCTTAAATAACGACGAACGGCGCTCACTTTGGGTTCGTCAGGAGTTCCAACATTTATCAGGATTACAGCTGTTTTTTTACTTTCCATGCTTGACAATTTGCTTTACGAACATCTTTGTTGATCAAATACAACAATTCATTCAACAAATTGATCACAAATTTTACCTTTAAATCAATAAAAGAAGAATATCCTTTAACTCCGGATGTGGTGTGGCATTTCCATCGGAATCTCGAACGACATCTCAACAACACCTTTGAATTCGCCATTTTCCATCCAGGGCGTTTGGTGGATCATTTTACGAATGCCGTTTTTTTCTATTGTGTATGAATTTGGAGTAGGTTCGGCGAGCATTTTCATCAATAAACTACGCGATGGCTCGGGATGACAATCAACCAGGCTTTTGCCAACCAGATCCCCCCCACCCGACTTCGCAAATACTGCCTTCGACCGTTCGTTCATGTAAACTACTATTCCATCGCGGTCGCAAACAGTTATTGCGCCCAAAAATCCATCAGTCCAGTTCATTCCGATTTATTATTGATAATTGATTATTTATTGAATTATTGCGAAGTGACAAAAGTGAGCTAACGTTCGAAGTTTGGTAAACTAGAAAGAATGGTTCAATGGTCAAATGGTTTAATTGTTTTATCCTTTGAGGCATATAATCATCAAACTAATCAACCATTTAACAATCCAGCAATTTAACCAAAGTTTATTTCCACATCCTCAAATTTTCAAATTCTTCTAAGCTTTGGGTTTGTGCTGATAAAACCGCACCCAGTCAACCTCAAATCTATGGGGCATTTCACCAACTGGTTCAGCCACAACAATGGATGCAATATTCAGGTGCATCTTAAAGGCCGGAACGTTGTTGCTCACTGTAAATATCTCTTTTCCGTTGACTTTCCATGTCAGCGAATGTGAATTCCATTCGAGTCTGAAAATATAAAACTCACCAGCTTTCAATCCGGAAATACTTTCGCATTCGGCATGAATTCCTTCAGCTGATTTGGTGAGGATTCCAACACGATTTTTAACGCCCATTTCAACCAGATTCACCTGCGGCGAAGTCTCCTCGCCCAACAAGTATATAGCATCGACCAAATTGGCTGTTGGTGCATATTTTACCTTGGCTTCCAGAATTCCGTGTTTCCACCATTCGCTGCCAGCTGTCGAAACAATACCTGACGAGTAGTCAAATTCGTTTTCAACAAATCCAAATGGTATTTGCCATTGCATGCCCTGAGTCTTTTCTTTACGCACCTCTATTTTGAGCGTATTATATTCTACCGAAACATTTCGTCCTTCAGTATAAGCGTGCAAATCGCCCAGTTGCGAGAAGTTGCGCCCCAGACTTTGACTGCCCCAATGCGACTGTGGCAACCACAATTGAGGATCGAGCTTAGCCGATTTAAACCGGTCTTCGAAAACCAAATCCCATTTTTTGAAAAAGTCGAATGCGTTTGAATTATGGTATTTTAAATAGTTGACTAGCTGTGGGCTTTTCTTTAATTCGGCGAACCGAACTTCTTTAGCATATTCTTCGGTTTTTTCCCATTTGTGTTTGTCTTCGAGGTAGCTAACCCTGGCTTTAAATTCTTCCGAATCGGTTATTTTCTTCAGTTCTTCGTATCGCTTCCGCTCAATCGAGTCTTTAATCAACTGGTAATTTTTGTATTCGGGCGATTTGGCAAAATGCTCGTAGAATTTTATGTTGTCCGAAGCTTTCAGCTTATGATATTCTGCATTTTTGGCATATTCATCGCTTTTCTCATCCTTCTTCTTCTGACTGTCGAACGAAGCACTATGTACAATTTCCTTTAGTTTTTTGTATTTAGCCAGTTCTTCAGAAGAGGAAATCTTTTCAAATCGCTTCAGATCATCCGATTCGAGTGTGCTGTAAAACTTCTGCAGACGGCTGTTTCGCCCTAGCTTTTTAAACTCTGCGAACTGGGCTTCCTCTTTACTGCCCTTAAAAACCTGATGCTGTATCTCTTTTTTCCGTTGATGGAAAGTAGCCGATTTTAACAGCATATCAAGCTCGTTGTACTCATTTAATTCCGGAGATTTTTCAAACTCGCAGAACATTTGGTAATCAGCAAGTAAAGCTTCGTGAGCTGCTTCAAGTTTTGCGGTTGATTTAATTAACCCGAAAGTACTGGCAATAAAAAGTTTAAACGACATAATCAGTTTTTTTTGATCTGAATTTCGAAGTGTTAAAAATAATAAATAAAATAAACAACTCCATTCTTTTCGAACTTCGCATGAAAAACGTTAAATTCATTCGAAAATTATTCAATTTATAATTAGGTGTTAATTATCTTTTCAACTGTCTTTAGTTAAATTTAGAAATATCCGGAAAGAATTTTCCCGGACAAGCGTTGATTCTTTATTATTGGCTCTCAATTCAGGAGTAGTTTGTTCATGTATTCTGAAAACTAAATAGTTCAAAATGAAAAACACAGGAAAACTGATTTTATCACTGATTTTATTTTTCTCGCTTCACACAGCCTTTGGTCAAAATTTCTTGGATAAAGAACTTTCTCCAAACAAAACCTATATTTTACTGGCCCATCCAACTGTTTCTAACATTCAAACAATCAATCTCTTATTAAGCAACAATATTTTACAGCTGCGCGATATCGAGTTTGTTGGTGTTTATTCAACTGCAGAGGCTTATGATTATAACCAAAGCATTGCATTGATCAAAAAACCTGAAATGAGCAAGTTTCACCTTCAGAAGGTTGATGAAGTGATGAGCTCGGGTCAGATATACCGCCAGAATGAGTGGACACCTCTATTTAAAAAGTTATTCGATATTTCGGCTGGCATTTTTTTCTTTGGAGGTCCCGATATTCAGCCTGAAGTTTATAAACAGGAAAACAGATATTCAGTGGTGACCGATCCAAACAGGCATCTGTTCGAGCTCAGTTTCCTTTTTCACCTGCTCGGCGGATATCAAAATTCCGAGTATATCCCACTTCTTCAGCAAAAACCGACCTACTTTGTTACCGGATTCTGCCTCGGCTTGCAAACCATGAATGTTGCTGCGGGAGGTACATTAACACAGGATATACCGGCACAAACCTATAATAAGAAAAACGCTGAAGAAACCCTTAAACTGAAAAAAGACCAGCTTCACCGGAATTACTGGCCCGAAATTACCAAAGATACTTTGCTGATGGCGAATAGTTTTCACCAAATTACCTACACCGCTCACCCGTTTTTCCCCGAAAAGGTGAAAGCCGACAGCAAACTGCAGCCACTGGTTTTGAGTTCCCACCATCAGTCGATCGACGAATTGGGTAAAAATCTGATAGTAACGGCTACTTCCCTTGACGGTGATGTGATTGAAGCCATTCAGCACCGGCTGTACGAAAATGTTTTTGCCGTTCAATTTCATCCTGAAGTACCCGACTTATACAAAGAGGGTAAAAAATGGAAATTTGCTCCAACCGATACTCCTGTTTCATTTTTTGAAATACTTTCTCCGGCCGACCGCGAGTTTCATCGTAAATATTGGGTAACAATATCAAATGCCATAAAAGCATCCATCAAGGCTCAAAAAGCGAAATAATATTCCTGAATAAAATCATTAATCATCAGTCATTTGAGAAACAAATAAATGCTGATGATTAATGAACGATGGATTATTCTTTAATAAGGAATTAAATTGATTTTCATTCTGTCATTCAATCTTTCAGACATTCAGTTCATGTCAGATAAAGTTCTATTTTTGCAGCTCGAAAAAATTGAAGATAAAGAATGAGTAATCAAGCAGAAATTCAGCGCAGAAGGACATTTGCCATTGTTAGTCACCCCGATGCCGGGAAAACCACACTGACAGAAAAATTATTGCTTTTCGGGGGCGCCATTCGGGTTGCCGGAGCCGTTAAGAGCAACAAAATCAAGAAAGCCGCCACTTCAGACTTTATGGAAATTGAGCGCCAGCGTGGTATTTCGGTAGCCACTTCGGTAATGGGTTTCGAGTACCGCGACTACAAAGTGAACATTCTCGACACGCCCGGTCACCAGGATTTCCAGGAAGACACCTTCCGCACACTGACTGCTGTTGATAGCGTAATTATTGTGATCGATGCCGCCAAAGGAGTTGAGCCACAAACCGAAAAACTGATGAACGTTTGCCGCATGCGTAAAACGCCGGTAATCGTGTTCATCAACAAACTCGACCGCCCCACCGGCGACACCTTCGAATTGCTCGACGATATCGAAAAACAACTGCAAATCAGCGTAAACCCATTGAGCTGGCCAATCAACAATGGTCCCGATTTTAAAGGCGTTTACAATATTTATAACAAAAGCCTGAATTTATTTAAAGCCAACGTTCAGGAAATTGAAGCCGGAATTTCGTTCTCCGACATTGACAGCCCTGAACTGGAAAATCACATTGGCAAAGATGCCGATAAACTGCGCGAAGAGCTGGAACTGGTTTACGGCGTTTATCCTGAATTGAATGTCGAAGAATATCTGGCCGGAAATCTCGCGCCTGTTTTCTTCGGAAGTGCGCTTTACAATTTTGGTGTTCAGGAATTGCTCGACACTTTTGTTGAAATTGCGCCTTACCCGCGCCCCAGCCAAACCGAGGAACGTACCATTTATCCTGAAGACGAAAAATTCTCAGGCTTCGTGTTTAAAATCCACGCTAACATCGACCCAAACCACCGCAGCCGTATTGCATTCGTTAAGGTTTGCTCCGGAAGGTTCGAGCGTAACAATATTTACACCCATGTCCGCTCCGGAAAATCGTTCCGTATTTCGAGCCCAACAGCCTTCATGGCCTCGCAAAAAGAAGTGATCGAAGAAGCTTATCCGGGCGATATTATTGGTGTGCCTGATAACGGAACTTTTATCATTGGCGACACACTGACAGAGGGCGAATTAATCCATTTTAAAGGAATCCCGAGCTTCTCTCCCGAATTGTTCCGCTACGTGGAGAATGCCGACCCAATGAAAACCAAGCAGTTAAACAAGGGCGTCGATCAGT
>JAJZSZ010000251.1:6364-7031 GCA_021849365.1 Bacteroidota bacterium
ACCGACGAGGGTGTAGCTCAGTTATTTACCAGCGTTTTCAACGGACGAAAAATCATCGGAACAGTTGGCCAGCTTCAGTTCGAGGTTATTCAATACCGGTTGGAACACGAATACAACGCCAAATGCCGCTTCGAACCAATGTCGATGTATAAAGCCTGCTGGATTGAAAGCGACAATCCGAAAGCATTGGCCGAATTCAAGAACCGGAAACATCAGAAAATGGCTACCGACAAACGTGGCCGCGATGTGTTTATGGCCGATTCGCAGTTTATTCTCGACATGGCCCAAAGCGAATTCAAAGAAATTAAATTCCATTTTACTTCTGAATTTTAGACGCAGGATTCACCACAGATTACACAGATTAACACAGATAAAAAAGTTCGGATGACATGAGTTCATCCGATCTTTTTTGTTTTGGGATATCTGAAAATCAAGACAACTATCCCTACATTCCTGCGAAGTTCGAAACACTAAATTCGTTCGCAAATATAACTATATCAGATATTTAAACTATAACACTCATCGGGACAAATCTCTGTAATCCGTGGTATTTTTTTAAATGACTATATTTTTAGTCAATTTTAACTAAAAACATTTGTTCGACTAAATTTATAGTCGTATGTTTGTTTCGAAGGATTGACAAATTAAAAACTGATAGATATGCAAC
>JAJZSZ010000252.1 GCA_021849365.1 Bacteroidota bacterium
ATATCTGATTATCGGTCAGTGCCGAAGCCAATACTCCAACAGCTACATAAATAGCTGCCAGAAAGAACAATCCAATAAACGATCCCCAGGTGCTGCCCTCATCTACACATCCAACAGGATTACCCAAAGCATACACCGAGTAAAAGTAAATCAGTGTTGGCAAAAGCGAAATAGTTACCAATAACAAACCTGCCAGAAACTTAGCCAGAACAATCTGCATCACTGAAAGCGGCCGGGTTAACAAAACTTCCATGGTTCCTAATCGTTTTTCCTCGGCAAACAGGCGCATGGTTACCGCCGGAACCAGAAAAAGATAAACCCAGGGAGCCAGCGAGAAAAGTCCGTCGAGTGATGCATAGCCACCATCAGGAATATTGTAATTTCCGGGGAAAACCCATAAAAACAAGCTGGTGGCCAGCAAAAAAACAAACACCACCACATAGCCTGTAAGTGAACCGAAAAAACTGGTTATTTCTTTCTTCAATAAGCTGTACATATCTTAATTAACTGAAGGAATGATTTGCTGTTTTAGTTTTTCAACCATTAACCCGGCAGCGCGTTTTGAAGCACCAGGTTCGCCCAATTTGGCCATCATATCTTTATAATCGTTGAGCATCCGCTTTTCATTTTCAGAATTCCGAACAATTCGTTCCATTTCGTGCACGACTTTCTTCAGGGTAAAGTCGCCCTGAATCAATTCTACCACAGCTTCACGGCCCAAAATAATGTTGACCAATGAAACAAACCGGGTTTTCAGGAAGAATTTCTTGAGAAACATAAAAAGCCAGTTGGGGGTCATCTGGTAAACTACTACCTGAGGCACATTCAGAATTGCAGTTTCAAGTGTCGCAGTTCCCGACGAAACAATGGCAGCGCGGCTGTGCACCAGAATTTCGTATGTTTTTCCCCACACGATTGGTATTTTGGCACCATTCATAAACGGTTCATAAAACTCGTTACCCATGTTTGGAGCACCGGCAATTATGCACTGGTATTCCGGAAATTGGGCCGCAGCTTTAATCATGGTAGGCAGTAACACGCTGATTTCGGCTTTCCGGCTACCGGGTAAAAGTGCCAGAATTGGTTTTTCGGGTAAATTATTCTCTGACCAGAATCTCTGAAAATCGGGAGCTTTTTTTTGCGCCAGAATTGCGTCGAGCAAAGGATTACCCACATAGGTTACCCGATAATTGTATTTTGAGAAAAACTCGGTTTCGAAAGGCAAAATGGTAAACATCTCATCAACATAGGCTTTGATTTTGTGAACCCGTTTTTCTTTCCAGGCCCAAACCTTTGGCGAAATGTAGTAGAAAGTGCGTATGCCGTGCGCTTTAGCAAATTTGGCCATTCGCAGGTTGAACCCGGGATAGTCAACCAGAATCAAAACATCAGGAGCAAATTCGAGTAAATCTTGTTCGCAAAACCTGAAATTTTTCTGAATTGTGCGGATATTCATAATTACCGGAACAATTCCCATAAAAGCCATGTCGCGGTAGTGCTTCAAAACGGTCATTCCGGCTTTTTCCATCAAATCGCCGCCAAAACCGCGAAACTGAGCCGAGGAATCAATCAGGCCAATTTCTTTAATCAGGTTTGAAGCATGCAGGTCGCCGGAGGCCTCACCTGCCAAAACGTAGTATTTCATTTAAGTTCCAAGTTTCAAATTCAAAATTCCAAGTTCAGAGTGCCTAAAGTGAGCTAAAGTTGAAAATGGTCTAATTGCTCAATTGTTGAATTGTTAATAACCATTTAGCCATGCAACCATTTAACCATTCGTCCATATTTTCAAATCAGCTTTACAATCAGAACAGCGAAAGCATAAATAAACGTTGCCAGTATAACTCCCCGCGCTGCCATATCGTGTTTCCTCCTATAGAACAAAAAGAAAAAGCCAAGATTAGGAAAAACACAAACGCTAAGAATTTGCATGAAAATTTTCATTTTCCAGATGCTGCGAATGTAGGTCATAAACTCCATACTGCTGTATTTCATCTGATAAACGATCAGGAAAAAGATTACAGGAACCAGAAGACCGATTGTAAATCCCACAATCAACCTGTCGGAGCTGCTTGATTTGCGCAGATTCATACTAAAACCTCCAGCTTTTCATTGTTTCAAAAGTCTGATAACAGGTCATATCTGCATTCACCGGGACAACAGCCACATAACCATTTTCGAGTGCAGTCACATCTGAATCTTCGGCTTCATCCTCAAAATTTTTGAAATATCCGGCCATCCAGTAATAGTCCCGCTTATGCGGGTCAGTTCGTTTATCAAACTCTTCCACCCATTTTCCTGAAGTTTGGCGGCACACCTGGATTCCTTTGATTTCTCCCTTCGGAATATTCACATTCAGACAAACAAATGGAGGAAGCCCATTCTCAGCTACTTGCTGAAACACACGGGCCACATATATTTTTGCTCTTGAAAAATCGGCTTCGTGCTCGTAATCGTTCAGCGAAAAGCCGATTGACGGAATGCCATGAATGCATCCTTCCAATGCTGCCCCCATGGTACCCGAATACACCACGCTGATGGAAGAATTTGAACCATGATTGATTCCGGAAACAACAAAATCGGGATAACGATCGAGCAGTTGATTGAAGGCCAGTTTTACACAATCGACAGGCGTTCCGGAGCATTTGTAAACCTGAAAATCGTCTTCATCGACCAGTTTGGTTACCCGAATCGGATGATCGACTGTTATGGCATTCGACATTCCGGACCGATGACCATCGGGCGCTACAACAACCACATCGCCAAATAAGCGCATTACTTCGGTTAGCTCTTTTATACCCTTGGCCGAAACCCCGTCATCGTTGGTAATTAATATCAATGGTCGATCGCTCATAACTTGTTTTTTTGAATGCTCACAAAGATAAATGAATGTGACTGACAAAATCTTTTT
Source organism: Bacteroidota bacterium (assembly GCA_021849365.1). Taxonomy (GTDB): domain Bacteria; phylum Bacteroidota; class Bacteroidia; order Bacteroidales; family Prolixibacteraceae; genus Aquipluma. Next base: position 2,909 of record JAJZSZ010000252.1, read on the forward strand.
CAATAAAAAATAATACTCAATATCACCAATTAAACCCGAATTACGTATTGCTTGTTTAGATAGCACACTTTAAAACACAAACCATGGAAAAGATGACAAATTCAGTTAATTGGGTCGAAATTCCGGTGCTCAACTTTGAAAGAGCCAAAGAATTTTACTCGCGCATCTACAACTACGAAATGTATGAAGAAACTATTGGGCAATGCCGCATGGGCTTTTTACCAATGGAAATGGAATCACAGGGTGTTGGTGGTGCCATTGTTCAGGGTAGCGGATACACCCCAAGCTCACTTGGATCTAAAGTTTACCTGAATGGCGGGAAAGATTTGCTTACAGTGCTGAACCGCGTTGAAGGCGCTGGCGGAGATGTTCTCATTCACAAAACCAAAATTACCGACGAAATCGGATACTATGCATCTTTCGAAGACACCGAAGGAAACCATATTTATCTGCATTCGAAGGAATAAATTCTGATAGTTTGTGGTAGTCAGCTACCGGCTGCAGGAGTTTATATTCTATCATTTCCTTACAGCCAGCAGCTGATTATCTGTTTATAATTTAGTTTACAAGACTTACATTAATCTCATCGCCATTTTTCCATTTCCTTGGAATTTCGCAATATTCACCCGGACGAGCAACATATTTCACATTTCCGTGTGTTACCGTAGGATTTACTGCCCACGACGGAATACGAATAAAAACATCCATGTACCGCACATCGCCCGATTCAACCCTTAAAATCATTCCGCTGCCCTTCTGGCCTGTTTGTTGAATCAACCGCACTTTTCCGCCAGTTGTGTGATGATGAGTCACGCTTGATGAAGCCAGAATATTTAGAAAAATCTGATCATCAACATGTGTATAAATAACTGATTTCAATTGTCTTTCTGTCAAAACAGGCAATTGACGTTTGTAATGCAAATTTTCAAGCTCATCGCCAAAACGAACTTCGCCCGACAATTTCAGAAGCAAAATATTCAGCTCAGCCCATTTTTGAAACTTTGCCGTTTGCGTCGAATCTTCGGGTACCGCAGCCATTTCTTTTTCCAGTTCTGACCAGCTTGTTAGAACTGAATTCCAAAGATTATCGGTTGGATTCTGCTTCAACTGATTTACCTGATTCTCTATTTCACCAACCTTTTGAACGAAAGAGTTCTCTTTCGGATTTTCAGAAATCAGGTCAGTTGCAAGTCGCTGATTAACTATAGGATCGAGAACAACACTCTGATAAGGAAAGGATTCTGAGTTAATCACATTCAGACCATTATTCTGATTTACACAAGAATAAAGCAAAAGCATAATTCCGGCAATGGCAAATATTCGTATCGGCTTCATTTCAAAAATTTTATCATTGAAACATTTTTATCGTTAACAGGTTCAAATTTTACAGCTGCAAATGCGTATATTTGCACTATTCAAAAAAGACCGAATTATGAAACTTACATCTATTCCGGCGGTCTGCATTTCCGCAATCTGGTAATTTCTGCAAGGCAGAAGGCGGACTTATCTTATTATTATCCAATCATTTTCATCATTTTGTAGTTTAAATATTTTTATCATGACCGATAAAAACACATTATCTTTTTTTGAGTCTGTCAAATCAATCAGGCTATCAGAACTTTGGACCGATATCAAAGAAGCCATTGCCGGAAGCGACCGCGATTTTACCAGCGACCGAATCGGGAAAGCCTTGCTGATCCTATCGATCCCAATGGTTCTGGAAATGATTATGGAATCTATATTTGCCGTAGTCGATATATTTTTCGTTTCAAAACTAGGCGCTGATGCGGTGGCTACTGTTGGAATAACCGAATCGTGCATGACCCTCGTTTATGCTATTGGGATGGGATTGAGCACCGCCACTACCGCGATGGTTGCCCGCCGCATCGGCGAAAAGAATCCGGGGAAAGCCGGAATTGTTGCTTTTCAGGCCATCATATCGGGATTTTTGGTTTCTGTTGTAATTTCTGTTTTTGGAGTTATCTACGCCAAAGAATTTCTTTTGCTGATGGGCGCTTCAGAGGAAATGGCCGAAGCCGGATACATGTTTCCGGCCATCATGTTTGGCGGAAATGCAGTTATCATGTTGCTGTTCATCATTAATGCCATTTTTCGGAGTTCGGGCGATGCAGCTGTTTCAATGCGGGTTTTGATTCTGGCAAATCTCATCAATATTATTCTCGATCCGTTGCTGATTTTTGGTATAGGGCCATTTCCCGAACTTGGATTGAAAGGTGCAGCAGTTGCTACCACAACCGGACGAGGACTGGCCGTTTGTTACCAGTTTTACCTGCTGTTTAAAGGACATAAACGAATCCGGCTCGAGCTTCATCATTTGCAAATCAGGTTAAAAGTGATGATTCAGTTGTTCAGGCTTTCGGCAGGAGGCATTCTGCAATACATAGTCGCTACCTCAAGCTGGATTGCGTTGTACCGGATTATATCAACCTTAGGCTCTGAAGTTATGGCAGGTTACACCATTTCTATCCGGATTATCGTATTCGTATTGCTGCCTTCGTGGGGTTTAAGCAATGCTGCGTCGACCCTTGTTGGGCAGAACCTGGGAGCTAATCAGCCGGAAAGAGCTGAGCGTACCGTGTGGATTACGGCTTATGCCAACATGTTTTTGCTTGGATTGGTCGGAGTCATTCTGGTAATGTTTCCTGAATTTTTCATCCGCCTTTTCATCGACGATCCGCTGGTAATCAGAAACGGAGCGATTAGTTTGCGAATCATCAGCATTGGTTTTTTGTCGTATGCCATGGGAATGGTTATGACTCAGGCGTTTAATGGAAGCGGAGACACCGTAACTCCAACTCGCATCAACCTGTTCTGTTTCTGGCTGTTTGAAATTCCGCTGGCTTACCTGCTGGCAATAGTTTTCGACATGAAAATCTATGGCATTTCCATCGCCATTGTTGCCGCCGAAACAGCGCTGACACTCACTGCATGGTACCTTTTCCGAAAAGGAAAGTGGAAAACTGTAAAAGTATAAGATCGTAGGGTCGGGCAATGGCCTGACCTTACATTATTCGATAACACTATTTCTCAGGGATAACCTCCGGAGTTTGGGAGCACTCACTGTTGCAACGCCAACCACAATCAGCGTCATTACACCGCCAAAAACAACCGAAGGTACAAGCCCAATCAGGCTGGCGGCCGCTCCCGATTCGAAGGCGCCCAATTCGTTTGATGAACCGATGAATATACTGTTCACCGAAGAAACTCGTCCCTTCATTTCATCAGAAGTGTAAAGCTGAAGGATGCTTCCGCGAATTACCACACTCACAAAATCGAGTGAACCGCTGAGCAAAAGACTGGCAGCTGATAAGTAGAAGTTTTTGGAGACTGCAAATACAATCATGCAGATTCCGAATCCGGCAACACTTGTCAGCAGCAGCCGTCCGGACCGTCCGACCGGCGGATTAAACGTGAGATACACCGACATCAGAATCGCCCCTATTGCAGGGCAAGCGCGCAAAACACCCAATCCTTCGGGCCCAACTTTCAGTATATCTGAAGCAAAAACCGGCAACATGGCAATTGCCCCACCAAATAAAACGGCAAACATATCAAGCGAAAAAGCGCCAAGCAGCTCTTGTTTGTTGAAAACATACCGGATTCCGGAGCCGATACTCTGGAATATACTATCTTCTGACTGTGTTTCGCGTTTCACTCTGCCCGGACTTTTGATAAAGAAAATCAGGATTACACAGGTCAGGAAAAATGTGAAAACAAGCAAATAGGCAGCAACAACACCAAAAAAACCATAAACAAGCCCTCCGATAGCCGGCCCGGTTACGGCGGCAACCTGCCAAACCGTGCTTCCCCAGGTTGCGGCACCAGTAAGTAATTCGCGTGGTACGAGTTGCCCGAGCAAAGCATTATGCGCAGGCATCAAAATTCCGCGAACCAATCCGACCAGAAAAATCGTCACAAAGATGGGCGCGGTTCCGTGCAGAACACTCAGCAAAGGATGATTGGTACTCGAACTAAGTAATATTACAGAACCTAAAAGCAGCAAAAAGCTGGTGCGGAAAATGATTTTCTTCCGATCCCAAATGTCAACAAAATGACATATAGCCTGCACTT
>JAJZSZ010000253.1 GCA_021849365.1 Bacteroidota bacterium
CACTTTTCAAACTTTTCCCAATCGCTGGCATCGCCGGTACAAAACCGTTCGTCAACGCCGTTGGTACGCATTCCGCGCCATTTGTAATGATCGCCGGCCAGCCAAATTTCGGTAATGGTTTTGAATCGGCGGTCTTCGGCTATATCTTTGGGATTAATGTGACAATGATAATCGAAAATGGGCATTTTAGCTGCATGTTCGTGATACAGTTTCTGTGCTGTCTCTGTTTGCAACAGAAAGTTTTCGTCCATAAAAGGTTTCATATCTTTTTGATTTATGATTTATTAATTTACAATTTACGATTTGCTCCGGTTAAACCAGAAATAGTAAATCGTAAATAATTAAATAGTCAATTATAGATTAAAGAGTCGTTTCAAATGGCGGTCGTAGATATTTTCTTCCACACATGAGCCAACCACGTCGGCATGCGCTTTCAGCAAATCAGTATAAGTTGTGCCCATTTCTGAAGCTACTTTATACCCCACATGAATCAACTGGCGGAAATTCGGATTATAGTCGGGATGCCCCGGAATGTGCCGCAATGTATTGGCATATTTTTCACTGGTCCATGAGGCTACTTCTTCTTTCGAAGGAAGCTTGCCGGCATCAATATCAATTACATCGGCGTATGGCGCACATAATTCATCTTTGCGGCCCAATGCTTCAGTATAAATAAATTTAGCGGCATCCAAAGCTTTTCCTCCAGCCAGAGCCAGCCCAATTACTTCTTCGAGCCAGGTTGTTCCGGCCGTCTTTACATGGATACCTTTATTGTATTTCTTAATAACTGCCGCCATTACCGGGTAAATCGAGAATTTATCGCTTCCGGAATGAACACTAAGTTTAAGTTCAGCAGGCAAACCAAATTCTTTAACTGCAAAATCGATTACCAACACATCTTCTTCAAACTCTTTAGCAAACTGAGCCACATCACCGGTGTAATCAACACCTTTATTAAAGCGTCCGGTGAATTTCGGCGCGATGGTTTGTGCCGGAACACCTTTATCCGCGAGCATTTTCAAAATAAAAAACAGGTCAACAGGCGTTTGTGGACTTTCTACTTCATCCATCGAAACTTCGGTAATAAAATTACCCTCACCTTTTTTCTCTTTCAGGAAGGAATAAATTTCGGAAGCTTGCTGTGTTGCAGCCAAAAATTTACCGGCAATCTTGACAAGCAATTCCTCAGTAACTTCGATAGGATGATCAATGCCTGGAATAGTAAGCTTGCCAATGTATTTGCTGCACGAAGCCACAAATGCATTTACAGCCTCAACCGGACTTTCCTTGCCAATGAACGAAGCCACATCAAGTGTAAAAAAGTCAGCTGTTCCAACAAACGGAGCAACTGTTCCCAAATTAATATGGTCGGCATCAACAAAGTACTTGCCGGTAAAACCAAGTTTGGCAACAGCAGCATCAGCTTCCTGACGAACATCGGCCGGATGAGAATGAACGTAGGTATGTTCACGATTTGATTTATTCCACACCGGACTTACGTCAACTCCGGCCCTATTGGCTTTCATAATGGCCCGAAGCTGGGCAACTCCCTGGTGAGAAAAGCGGTCACCAATTCCAAGACTGTATTTTCCTAATTGCATATCTGATTAATTTACTGGCAAATAAAAATTCGCACACTTCTTCCGTGTACGAACACGAAATTAGACACAATATCCCGCTTTTCCAACCTCGATCAACAAAAAAAACCTCAAAGATGTTTTAAAATAGTTTTTCCGTGTACGAACACGACACTTTAAAAAAATTACTTAGTTTTGTTCTTGTCATTCTATTTTTGACCTAAAACCGAATAACTATCAAAGCAATTAACAGAACACGAATAAAGGATATTGCACTGAAGGCCAATGTTTCAATCGGAACGGTTGACCGTGTAATTCATAATCGCGGAGAAGTTTCGAAAGTAACACGCGATAAAATCCTTAAGATTATTGATGAGTTGGAGTACCAGCCCAATATACTGGCCAGTACCCTGGCTTCGAAGAAAACATTCTCGTTTGCACTTCTTTTTCCTGAGCCTATTTCGCCTGAAGCATACTGGAACAAGCCAATGATTGGAGTGCGCCAGGCTTTCCAGGAGATTCAGCAATATGGGGTAAATATCGACATTCATTTGTTTAAACAGTCGGACCCTGAAACTTTTAGTAACGAGGCCGGACTGATTTTGGAAAGTAATCCGGAAGGGGTTGTTTTGGCACCGTTTTTCTCAAGAGAATCCAAGGAATTTATTGGAGAGCTTAAAAATCGTGACATTCCATACGTATTTATAGACTCGAACATAAAAGACAGTGATAAGCTAAGTTACATCGGACAGGATTCGTTTCAATCGGGAACTCTTGCTGCCAAATTGCTCGACTACTCTATTCCTGAAAATGCCTCTATCCTGATTCTGCATTTTGCCAAGGAACTCGACAATATGAATCACCTGGTTCAGCGCGAAAAAGGATTTTATGAATATTTCAGCAAAGCTTCAGGAAAGAAAAACCTGATTACACTGGAAATTGCCGATCCGAATGATTTGGGGTGTCAAAACCGAATTATTGAGCAAATACAATCGAATACAAATATCAAAGGAATTTTTGTAACCAACTCACAGGTTTATTACCTTGGCCGGATCCTTGAACTAATTAACAGACAAGATATCAGGGTAATTGGGCACGATTTAATTCGCGAAAATATCGAATTCCTAAACAAAGGTGTGGTTGACTTCCTGATCTGTCAGCGTCCGGAAGAACAAGGATACCGCGCTATTCAGACTCTTTTTGACCATTTGGTACTGAGAAAAGAAGTCAATTCAGAAAACTACACCTCAATCGACATTATTACCAAAGAAAATCTCGAGTATTATAAATAAACTAAACTTTATAGCATGAAACCAATAAGTTTTGAAGATTTATCCGGAAAAGTATGCGTTATCACCGGAGGCGCAGGAGTATTGGGAGTTGAAATGGTGAAAGCACTGGCTTCGGTAGGAGTAAAAATTGCCATTGCCGACATTAATAAGGAAGTTGCCGACAAAGTCGCTGCTGAAGTTGCTTCAGAATCGGGTGCAACAATTATCGGTGTGGCTGCAAACGTTCTGGATAAAGAATCGTTGCAAAAAGCCAAAGCCGAAATCAACGAAAAATTGGGACCAATTGAAATCCTGATTAACGGTGCCGGCGGAAACCACCCAACTGCAACCACCAAAGTGGAGCAAATGGATGATGATAGTATTGATCATTTGGAAGATACATTCTACGGACTTGAAATAGATGGTTTTGATAAAGTTTTTGCCCTGAATTTCAAGGGGACCTTGCTGCCAACAATGGTTTTCACACTTGATATGCTGAAAGCTAAAAAAGGTGTGGTGCTGAACATCTCTTCGATGAATTCGTACAAGCCACTGACTAAAATTCCTGCTTACTCTGCAGCCAAAGCATCTATCAACAATTTTACTGAATGGCTGGCCGTACATTTGGCTAAAGTGGGTATCCGAGTAAACGCGATTGCTCCCGGGTTCTTTATTACGAACCAAAACCGCTTTTTGGTGATGGACGAAAAAACCGGTGGGTTCTCTGCTCGCGGACAAAAAATTGTAAACAATACCCCAATGGGTAAATTCGGAGAACCAGAAGATTTGAATGGCGCTTTATTGTTTCTGCTTTCTGACGTTTCAAGCTTCATCACCGGCATCGTCATCCCGGTTGATGGCGGCTACAGCGCGTTTGGAGGCGTGTAGCCGAGTTGCAGGTTACGAGTTGCGAGTTCCGGGTTTTCCTGATACTTGAATCTTGATACCTGTGTCTAAAATCTAGTGTCTAACATCTATAAATCTCAAATATGACAATCGAATTAAAGAAAAACTGTAAATATTCCCTGTTGGTGCCAACCAGCATGGGCGTTCGAATCACACCGGTAAACGGACAGCCGGTTCACACCAGCAACCTGTTCGAAATGCAGGCTACCAGCGCCGAAACCAATGTGGCTAACATCTCCTCTTCACTCGGTCTTCCGGTGAAAGTGCTAACCACTTTTGTGAAAGACAGCCCGATTGCGTCGTTCATTAAAAGCAGCCTTCGTGCCAGAGGTATGGATTTCGAAGGGCCTGAAGTAGCGCAAGGCGATCCCTGGGGATATCGTCACCAGTTCAACATTGCCGATAGTGGCTTCGGAACCCGCGGACCGCGCGTACAAAACGACCGTGCCGGCGAAGTTGGCCGCACGCTGAACGTGAAAGATTTCGATCTCGACCGTATTTTTGGTAAGGAAGGCGTGCAAATTGTACATCTGTCAGGACTGATTGGCGCACTTTCTCCTGAAACCAGTACGTTCTGTCTGGAAATTGCCCGTGCTGCCAAGAAATACGGAACCCGCATCGCTTTCGACCTCAATTATCGCGCTTCCTTCTGGAAAGGCCGCGAAGCTGAATTGCGTGCCAACTTTACTGAAATTGCATCGGTGGCTGACATCCTGATTGGTAATGAAGAAGACTTCCAGCTTTGCCTGGGTATTGAAGGACCTGAAGCTGGTGGCAAAGGAATTGAAGCCGAAATTGAAGGTTTCAAAGGCATGATTGGCCGCGTAAAAGCTGCTTTCCCGAATGCTTCGGTTTTTGCAACCACATTGCGTCAGGTTATCAGCGCCAACGAACACCTTTGGGGTGCCATTATGCTCGAAGGTGAAAACTGGCACGTCATCGAGCCGCGCAAAATTGGCGTACTCGACCGCATTGGCGGTGGCGACGGTTTTGTAGGAGGTTTACTTTACGCGATCCTGAAAGGCTGGGAACCTGAAAAATGGGCACAGTTTGGCTGGGCAACCGGCGCACTGGCTACCACTTTCCTTACCGACTATGCCCAACCTGCCGACGAAGACATGGTTTGGAGCATCTGGGGCGGAAACGCGAGAGTGAAAAGATAATTCATTTACTATTTGTTTATTGACGATTTACTATTTAGAAAATGAACGCCGACGATTTAAAGAAGCGACTTAAAATTTTTGCTCTGAGAATAATTAAGCTTTCTGAAAGTTTGCCAAACAACATAACTGGTAAGACACTTGGAAACCAGATTATTCGTTCAGGCACTTCTCCCGGAGCAAACTACAGAGCAGCTTGTCTGGGAAAATCGGATAAAGATTTTCTGAATAAGTTAAAAATGGTTGAAGAGGAATTGGATGAAACACTTTATTGGCTTGAATTGATCGTTGAATCAGGTTTAGTCAAAGCTAATCTGCTTGATGATTTGATCAAAGAAAATGAAGAATTATTCAAAATAACTGTAAGTTCAATAAATACAATCAAAAAGAGGGTGAACCAGAAAAAGGATGGTTCAAAAGACAAATCGTAAATAGTAAATATTTAAATCGTAAATAAATGATGTACTACGAAATAGGTTCAGTGAACCACGAATTAAGCGCCGACGACCTGAAAAAAGGTTTGTTTGAAGCCTTGAAAAAATTGGGAACCAGAGAGAAAGTGCTGGCAATTCCACCGGATTATACGCGTTTGCCTAGTCGCGCAGGAGAACTGACTGAAATGACCTGGCAATATTACGGTGCCGCACTCACCGATGTGCTTCCGGCATTAGGAACTCACTCCCCAATGACCGACCATCAAATTTCGCACATGTTTGGAGCCATGCCTGCATCGCTTATCCGCGAACACGACTGGCGCAACGATGTGGTGACTGTTGGCACTGTTCCTGCCGAATTTGTAAAAGAAGTTTCGAAAGGTGCAGTTGAATTTCCGTGGCCTGCACAGGTGAACAAATTATTGCTTGAAGGCAATTTCGACTTGATTCTCTCCATTGGACAGGTTGTTCCTCACGAAGTGGTTGGAATGGCTAATTACAACAAGAATATTTTCGTTGGAACTGGTGGCGTGGAAGGCATCAACAAAAGCCATTTTGTGGGCGCGGCCTACGGAATGGAAAAGATGATGGGTCACGCCGATACGCCGGTACGCCGTATTTTCAACTATGCTTCGGAAAATTTCACCCAGAATCTGCCGATTGTTTATGTGCAAACGGTGGTTGGGCTCGACAAAACAGACGGCAAAATCAAAACCCGCGGCTTGTATATCGGCGACGACTTTGAAGTATTCGACAAAGCCGCCAAACTAGCTTTGCAGGTAAACTTCGAGATGCTCGACAAACCGCTGAAAAAAGTGGTGGTTTACCTCGATCCAACCGAGTTTAAAAGTACCTGGCTGGGCAACAAATCAGTGTATCGCACCCGCATGGCCATCGATGACAATGGAGAACTGATCGTTCTGGCTCCAGCCCTGAAGGAATTTGGCGAAGACAAGGAAATCGACCGTTTGATCCGTAAATATGGCTATTTCGGAACTCCTGCCACACTGAAAGCCTGCGACGAAAATGAAGAATTGCGCAACAATTTGAGTGCCGCGGCCCACCTCATTCATGGCTCTTCTGAAGGACGTTTCAGCATTACGTATTGCCCCGGGAAAGGTGCAGGGAACCTGTCTCAGGCTGAAATCGAAAGTGTTGGCTTTAAATACGCCGATATCGACGAAGTAACCGCCAAATACGATCCTGTCAAACTGAAAGACGGATACAACAGGATGGCTGATGGAGAAGAAATTTTCTATATTTCCAACCCGGCACTGGGCTTGTGGGCGTTTAAAGATAGATTCAACTATTGATTAACGATCAGAGATTGAAGATTAACGATTGCAACTTTAGAATAAATTGTTAATCAAAAATCGTTGATCGCTAATCGTTAATCGTATTAGAATGATTAAAATACAGGAAGTAAACTGGGGAATTATTGGTTGCGGGAACGTAACAGAGTTGAAGAGCGGTCCTGCCTTTAACAAGGTGGAACACTCCAGAATTGTCGCCGTAATGCGCCGCAATGCCGCTTTGGCCGAAGATTACGCCAAACGCCATGGTGTGCCTAAATGGTATGCCGATGCCGATCAGTTAATCAACGATCCGGAAGTGAATGCCATTTACATTGCCACCAGATC
>JAJZSZ010000254.1 GCA_021849365.1 Bacteroidota bacterium
TTGTGGTAATAGTATTCTTCTTCGGTCGCCGATTGTTCCTGATTGGTTACCGGCTCTGCCTTTTTAATGTCCGGAGCTGCCGTTCCAACCGGAACTTTAACCGTTGTGCCTGCCTTTAAAATAGCCGACAAGCCCGGATTAGCCGACATAATATCTTTCTGGCTGACCTTATATTTCTGGCAAAGGGTAAACACTGTTTCGCCTTTGGCTACAGTGTGCAAAACGTATTTTACACCTGAAATTTCGACTTGTTTCTGCGAAAAACAAGAATTGGAAATTGAAATGCTTAAAACACAAACGAAAATTAAAGCGAATAACTTCATGATTCGGGTGAATAGAAAACAGGAGTCAAAAGTAAAATAAATGCCAGTACTTCACAAATAAGAAAGTACTGGCATTTTATTATTAATATCGGTCATTCTGAGTTGGATACCTAAACAAGTTCTGTATGAAGCACAATCAAATGCTTCTTTTAATGAACTTAAAAGGTTTTCTCGCCAAAATATTTCATAAACTGGGTGCGTTCCCAAGCCTGAGCCGATGAGGCAGAATGACTCAACGAACCTTTAAAGTCGGCAATCGTTTTGTAACCTTTCTGGTCCATCCAGTCGGAAATTCCCTGATTCATCCGGGTAATAGCCGACGGACCTTCGTGATAAATAACCGAAGCTACCTGAACCGATGAAGCTCCGCTCAATAAAAATTTGATGGCCGTTTCTGCTGAATGGATTCCGGAAGTTGCTGATAAATCAATCTTAATCTGACCTGACAAAATACCTGTCCATTTCAATGGCAGAAGATAATCGTGCTGAGTGCTTAAAACATCTGATACCACAACAGTTTCGGACTGAATATCGATATCAGGATTATAAAAACGGTTGAAAATGGTGATACCGGCAATTCCGGTTTCCGACATTTTTTTAACCATTCCGGCCAGGTTCGAGAAGTAATGACTGATTTTAACAGTCACCGGTATCTTCACTACCTGAAGTACTTTCTGAATCGCTTCTAAATAAAAGCTTTCGCCTGTTTCGCTTGTTTTTGTAACGTCTGAAGGCGTTACAAACATATTCAGTTCCAAAGCATCGGCACCGGCTTCTTCAATCTTGCGGGCAAACAAAGTCCATTCGCTCGAGCTTACGCAATTGATGCTGGCCACAATTGGAACAGTAGTTTTAGCTTTTACATCCGAAATCAGATGAAGATATTTCCGAAGTGTATCTTCTTTAATCACATAATCAAAGTAGTCGAGGTATTCCGGATCAGAGTTCAGTCCGGTGCGAAGAGCGAGTTCTTCCTGTAATTCAGAAAAAATCTCTTCTTCAAATATGGATTTTAAAACAATGGCACCTGCACCTGCTTCGGCCAGTTTTACAACTTGTTCTGCATGACCGGTCATGCTGCTGCTGGCTGCAATTACCGGGCTTTTTAAATCGAGTCCGAAGAATCGGGTTGATATATTTGCCATAGTGATAGTGTTTAATTTTAAATATAACAATTAATTAGCCGGATTGTGCTTTTTCTGCAGGTATTCATGCATGTTGGCGGCAGCTTTACGACCATCGCCCATCGCTAAAATTACAGTTGCACCACCACGAACAATGTCGCCACCGGCAAACATCTCAGGAATAGAACTTTGCATTGTTTCTTCGGTCACTTCGATTGTTCCCCATTTGCTCACTTTCAGGTCTTTTACTTCTGAAGGGATCAACGGGTTTGGCGATACCCCTACGGCAACCACAACCAGATCAACCGGAATATCATAGTCGGAACCTTCCAGAACGATTGGACGGCGGCGGCCCGATGCATCAGGTTCACCCAATCCCATCCTCTGCAAACGCATGCGGTTTACTTTACCTTTTTCATCGGCGAAATATTCAATTGGATTAGCCAGATTGATAAATTCGATGCCTTCTTCCTCGGCGTGATGCACTTCCTCCACACGGGCAGGCATCTCAGCACGCGAACGACGGTAAATAATCATGGCCCGCTCTGCGCCCAAACGTTTAGCCGTACGAACCGAGTCCATAGCGGTGTTACCACCACCAATAACGGCAACGTTTTTACCCTTGATAACAGGCGTGTCGAATTCGTCGCTGGCAGCGTTCATCAGGTTTACACGGGTAAGGTATTCGTTCGACGACATGATGCCGTTGTAGTTTTCGCCCGGAATGCCCATAAAACGTGGCAATCCGGCACCACTTGCCACGAAGAAAGCTTCAAAACCTTCTTCTTTTAAATCCTCGAAGCTGGCAGTTTTTCCAACAATGAAGTTATTTACGAACTTCACACCCATTTTTTTGAGGTTATCGAGCTCTACGTCAACAATTTTATTGGGAAGACGGAATTCGGGGATACCATATTTCAGTACACCGCCAATTTCGTGCAAGGCTTCGAAAACGGTAACATCGTAACCCAGTTTGATCATATCGCCTGCAAACGAAAGCGAAGCAGGGCCCGAACCAATGGCTGCGATTTTAATTCCGTTTGAAGGAGCAACTTCAGGAATTGACATAAACCCGCTTTCGCGCTCATAATCGGCAGCAAAACGTTCGAGATAACCAATAGCTACCGGGTCTTTTTTCATTTTTTGAGTATAGAAACAAGTCGATTCACACTGTTTCTCCTGCGGACAAACGCGACCGCAAACAGCAGGAAGTGCCGATGTTTCTTTCAATGCTTTGGCTGCATCAAGAAATTGCCCCAATTCAATATATTTCACGAATTTAGGGATGTTGATGCTTACCGGACAACCTTCGATACAGGTTGGATTTGGACAATCCAGACATCTGGAAGCTTCAGCCTGCGCCTGATCGGGAGACAGCCCTGTATTTACTTCGCGGTTCTGATATTTGATGCGCTCAAACGGATCCATTTCAGGCATTCTTACCCGTTCTTTGGCTGTACGCTCCTTGTTGGCCATTTTTTTTCTCAGTTCAACGCGCCATTCTTTTTCGCGTTCAATCTGAAGATATTCTTTATTCGTCGACATTTCTTTCAGTTTAATTTTTGATTACAAATACCTTTCGAAAGCAGCTTTTTCTTCGTTGGCGTATCCACCAAGACGCATAATCAACTCATCGAAGTCAATCTGGTGAGCATCAAATTCAGGTCCGTCAACACAGGTAAAATAAGTGTTTCCACCAACGCTTACGCGGCAGGCGCCACACATTCCGGTTCCGTCGACCATAATGGCATTCAAACTGGCCTGAGTCGGGATATTGTATTTTTTAGTCAAAAGCGAAGTAAATTTCATCATCACGGCCGGGCCAATGGCAATGCATTCATCCACTTTTTCACGTTGGATTACCATTTCGGCGCCTACAGTAACTACACCCTTGGTTCCGTACGATCCGTCGTCGGTCATAATAATCACTTCATCCGACCACTGGCGGATTTCGTCTTCCAAAATGATGAGATCTTTGTTACGCGCAGCAAGGATTGATATCACGCGGTTTCCGGCTTTTTTAAATCCTTCAACAATCGGAAGCATAGGAGCCACTCCAACACCACCACCACAAGCCAAAACGGTTCCTACCTGATGAATATGTGTTGCTTTTCCGAGCGGGCCAACCATATCGAGGATGGAATCACCAACGCCCAACTCGAAAAGTTTAGCCGAGCTCACTCCCATTTTCTGAACCACCAGCACAATCGTTCCTTTTACCGGATCGGCACCAGCAATGGTCAATGGAATCCTCTCCCCCTTTTCATCAACACGCAAGATCACGAAATGACCAGGCTTACGCGAACGTGCAATTCGCGGAGCTTCAACAACAAACTTGGCTACCTTTTCCGAAAAAAGTACCTTTTCAACTATCTGGTTCATCGTATTAGTATTTAATTAGATTTTTTGAAATGAAGCCCAAAATTAGTAATGTGACAAGAATATTTTCTAAAAACCAATTCTTTTTTGGAAGGTTAACTCAATTTAAGGACAATCTTAAATAACTGTTAAGAATCGCTATTCAGAGCGGTCTCCAATGTTAAATTAAGGCCTCCGAAAAAAGAAAAATGTTCGGTATTAACACGGAATGTCCTATCTTTAAACTTTTGTTTACGCCCGAAAAGGCATTCAAAAAAGTAAACAGGAAACTTTAACAATCAATAATTTAGAAGAAATTGGCCCAGGAATTTATTATCGCGTTGACTGAACATCGTGCTGTTGGGAATATTCTCGTTCCCATGCTGATAGAAGAAGAGCGTTCGTATTATACTGTGAAAAAGACAGTTAAAATGCGCGATTACAAAAGCGGTGAAGTCAAACTAAACGATTCGGAGCTGGAATTGCTGAAACTGATTGAAAATTACAGCGATGAAAACCTCGTAAAAAAATTCTCGAAAAAAAACGACAAACTGAACTTCTTCCAGAGTATGGATGAGGATTTATTCCAAAACCACATCAGCCCATACATCGACAAATACATTTACCGTTGCATTTTACTTTTGATGAAAGGTAAAACCCGGCTGTTTTATAAACAGGTAAAATATTCGAGCCTCTATGACGAAGATATTATTCGGATCAACCAAAACTTTTCTGAAAGTGTATTTCATTTTTACCGCAATGAAAACGGCACACGATACCGACTGAAAATCAGTCACGAAGGCAAACCCATCGAACTATTGCACAAAACAATTCGAATGGTGTGCACTCAGCCCTGTTGTTTTGTATATCTCAACCAGCTGTTTGTATTTAATCAGCTCTCAGGCAAAAAAATAGCACCTTTCCTGGCAAAGGAATCGGTCTGGATTCCACGGCAGGCCGAAGACAAATATTACCAGACTTTCGTCCTGAATATCATTAAGGAATCGGAGGTAAAAGCCACTGGCTTCGATATAATCGAAAGCAATCCGCCACGAAAAACCATCCTTTCGCTGGAACAGGATTTGGCTTTGCGCCCGGTGATCATCGTCAAATTCAGGTACGACAACAGTGTTTACCTGGCCGATTCGGTATCGAATGTGTTTGTAAGCCTCGAAAAGAAGCAGGACAACTTCACGTTCCGGAAATTTGTGCGTAACCGTGAGTGGGAAGATGAGCAGCTCGGATTCCTGAAATCGCTCGATCTGAAATACAAAAATGGTTTCTGGAACCCAAAAGAAGACAACGAAAGCGATAGTTTTTACAGCCCTGTACTGTGGTTATCGAAAAACCGGGAAACGCTTGAAAACAACGGTTACCTGATTCAGCAAAGCAAGCTCGAGAAAAAATATTATACGGGAACGCAGGTTCTCGACATTCAAATTAAAAGCGACGAAGACTGGTTCGACATTTATGCCATGGTGAAATTTGGCACCTACCAGATCCCTTTTTTGCGCCTGCGAAAGCACATCCTGAATGGCATCCGCGAATTTGAACTGCCATCCGGAGAAATTGCGGTTTTGCCGATGGAGTGGTTCTCGTCATACAAAGAGATATTCCCATTTGCCAAGATCGAAGGCAATTCAATGAAGCTTCGGAAACATCATTTCCAGCTACTTCAGGATAAAGTAAAAGGTGTCGACCGCAATTATTTCCAGAAACTGGAGCAGATAACCTCCAGCTTTGGAACGCCGATCGAGCTTCCTGCCGATTTGAAAGCCGAACTGCGCAACTACCAGAAAGAGGGATTTAACTGGATGTATCATTTGTACGAAAACCAGCTGGGCGGCTGCCTGGCCGACGACATGGGACTCGGGAAAACCCTGCAAACGCTCACCTTACTACTGAAAATCAAGAAGGAAAAGGCCGAAATTGTTGTCCCTAAAATGGTTGACGACAACCAATTGCAGTTTTCACTTTTCGACGAGCCCGAAACAAAAGTTGTGGCGCAACCGGCCTCGTTGATTGTCATGCCCACTTCGCTTATTCACAACTGGGACAACGAAATCCGGAAATTTGCGCCCTCGCTGAAAGTGTACAAACACGTGGGCAGCATGCGCAATAAATCGAACAGCATGGCTTCAGTCATAGCGTATTACGACGTAATTTTAACCACTTACGGAACCCTCAGGAACGACGTGGAGATGCTTCGTTCGTACGATTTCTGGTACCTGATTCTCGATGAGAGCCAGAACATCAAAAACTCGTCGTCGAAAACCTACAAAAGCATTCTCGAAATCCGGTCGAAATACAAAATGGTGATCACCGGCACACCAATCGAAAACTCGCTGTCCGATTTATGGTCACAGCTCAATTTCCTGAACAAAGGATTGCTGGGCAGCGAGCCTTATTTCAAGCGCGAATTCATTACGCCGATCGAGAAAAAGAACGACGAAGAACAGCAGAAAAAACTGCAAAAACTCATTCATCCGTTTGTACTGAGGCGCAAAAAGGAAGAAGTTGCCAAAGATCTTCCGTCCATGACCGAGCAGGTTCGCTATTGCGAGATGGCTGAAGCGCAGAAGGAAATTTACGATTCAGAAAAATCGGCTATCCGTAATGCCATCCTGAAAAACATCGAGTCGAACGGGTTGAAAAAATCGGCGCTGGTTGTGCTCCAGGGCCTGACCCGCCTGCGCCAGCTGGCCAACCATCCTTCGCTGGTGACTAAAGAAAACCATATGGAGTCGGGCAAATTCGACGAAATATACCGCTGTCTGAAAAGCCTGTTGGCTGAAAACCATAAAGTACTGATATTTTCATCGTTCGTAAAACATCTTGAGCTTCTTCAGGCTAAAATCGAATCGAAAAACTGGAAATACTCCATGCTCACCGGCAAAACCACCGACCGGCAGGAAGTCATCCGCCAGTTTCAGGACGATCCGGACAACCACATTTTCCTGATTTCGCTCAAAGCTGGTGGCGTTGGGCTTAACCTCACTTCGGCCGACTACGTTTTCATCATCGATCCATGGTGGAATCCTGCGGCAGAAAATCAGGCCATCAACCGCGCCCACCGCATTGGTCAGGATAAAAAAGTTTTTGTTTACCGGTTTATCACCGAAGATTCGATTGAGGAAAAAATACAGATCCTGAAA
>JAJZSZ010000255.1 GCA_021849365.1 Bacteroidota bacterium
AGGGCTGGGGAATGGGACCTGTAAACCCAACACTTTGGAACGACTGGAAAACAGCTGAACCTGAAGATATGAGACGTGAAGCTTCTATCATCGATATTCCGAAAGAACTTCCGGGTTACTCAAAAGGTGGATGGGCCGATTTCGTTCAGGAAACCGACTACTGGCAGAAAAAGTACAGTCCGGTATCAGCTAAAAATCCAAACGGCGGATATGCATCTTCATACAGTGTGCTCATGTATGGTACTGCTGAAAACTTCCAGCTCGACAACACGATGGACCAGGTGATCATTCGTTTGGCCGACGTTTACCTGATGCATTCAGAGTTGACCCAAACCAATACTTACATGAACAAAGTTCGTGAACGTGCAGGCCTGGCTCCAAAACCATATTCGCTTGCCAATATTCAGAACGAACGTCGTTGGGAGCTTGCCTTTGAAGGTACCCGCTGGAACGACATCCGTCGCTGGGGTATTGCTGCCGACCTTCTGGAAAAACAGATTGGCGTTCCTTGCTATTTTAAGAGCACTGCTGATGTAACCAAATCGTTTGGTGGTGGCTATAAAGCCCGGTACAATGCAACAAAAGGATTCTTCCCAATTCCTGAAGCACAGATTGCGCTTTCTCAGGGTGTTCTGATTCAGAACGAAGGATGGGGAACCTCTGCAGCCGAATATACCGGTTGGAAATAATTTAGTTGTTTTAAAGACTTTTAACTAAGCGAATATGAAAAATATAATATATGCTTTGTGCATGATGGCCATTGCCCTGGTGGCATGTGAGCCTATTGAAGACCGTGATTCGATTGGTGGCGCAATTACAGCCGACCAACTGGATGTAAAAGCAACTCCTATTGTTGTAAATGGTAAGAACGGAAACATGGTTGTTCTTGAAAATCATAGTCCGGTTTTATCTGCATGGAATTGCGGAGGAAGCCTCTCTACAAAAGCTTACGATACAGTTATGGTGGTTAAAACCGGGGCTGTTGATGTGACCTTTACCGGTCTGAATCCGGACGGATCTAAAATTGAGAAAAAATTCAATATTCAGATTGATGCATTGACCACATTGCCGGCTGAATACAAATATTTGTTTGGCGATCCTACAAAAGGAGTTACATCCAAAAAGTATGTTTGGGACGAAACTGCTGGTGCTGTTTGGGGGAATGGTGGTTACCTGGGTAACACTTCTCCCGGATGGTGGACAAACGATAAAGCTTCTATGGATAGCAATGATCCTGATTATGGTTCAGGGGGTTACATGGTATTTTCTCTTGCAGGGCTTACCCTGAAAAAATCGAATGCAGCTGGTACAAAAACGGAAACCGGAACAGCTGGACTTGACTTAGCGGCAATAACCAAAGATGGTAACGGTGCTGTTTGGGCAAGTGCAAAACTAAATACCAAGAATGTTACTGTACTTTGCGGGAAACAACCTAATAGCGCATCTAAACAGGATCCTATTTATAGTTATGACATTTTAAAACTGAATGATTCTAAACTTGTACTTGCTTGGCCTGAACCTGGTTCTGGTGCCTGGGGTACAGCCTGGTTCTGGATGTTCAGAGTTGCCAATAATTAATTCTGGTGAGAGTATATTTAGAGAGGGCGGGCTTTTGGCCCGTCCTCTTTTTGTATCTGTCGGTGCGATTTTTATGTAAGATTATAAATTTCAGTATGAGATATTTTACTTTCCTTTTTCTTTGGATTTTCTTTTCCTGTAACTCGAAAAGTAATTTTACTATTTCGGGGCAGCTGCCTGATAAATCTTATGATGGAGAGAAGATTTACCTGGTTCCGATTGAAAATGCAGTAAAGGAGCGGGTTGATTCAGCAGTAATTCAGAATGGGAAATTCAGTTTTGAAGGACAGGCTGCTACTCCTGAAATATATGTGATCCGCGCCAAACCGGTGCTGCGCTATAATCTGGAAGAGCTTTTGGTTGTCCGCGAGCCAGGCACACTGACTGTTCGGTTAGATAAAAGCAGTTCGGTTAGCGGAACGCCGCTTAACGATTCGCTTCAGTACTGGAAAGAACGAAAAATGAGGTTCGATTTTGTCAATGCCGAATTAGTAAAACAATTCAGTGATGCAAACGACAGCTTGAAGTTGGATTTAAAGCAGAGGGCCGAAATGTTGAACAATGATGCATCAAATTTTCATTTTAGTTTTGTAAAGAATAATAAGGAAAATATTGTCGGACAATTTGTTCGAAAAATAATGTCCGGATCATTCACTGAGGAGCAAAGACAGATGTTGAATAAAAGGTGAAAGACTGAATGATTAAAAGTTTCAGAAAATATGATTGGATTATCCTGACTGGGCTGGTGGTAACAAGTTTTTTGTTCTTCCAGTTGGCCTATCCGTATCATTTATTTCTGAAGGAGCAGATTCAGTTGTTTCTTTTTACCTCCGATTATTTTCTTTCCTATTTTGCCAAACCGGCCTGGTTGGCTTGTTACTTAGGCGATTTTTTCACTCAGTTCTTTTATTTGAGGGGTGGTAGTGCGCTTGTTTTGTCTCTTTTGTTGGGTATCGAATGGATCGTTACCCGAGCTGTTATCAGGCGATTAACTCATAGTTTATATTCCGGCTTATGGGCTTTGTTGCCTGTTGCTGTAGATTGGTCGCTTCATTGTAATATGTTGCACAGCCTTTCCGTATCTATTGGATTTATTTTGGTTTTGAGCCTTTTTTTGCTCTATTCTCTGGTCCGAAATAAATGGGTTTCATCCATATTCCTTGGTCTGCTTTCCCTGACAGGCTATTGGCTTACCGGAAGTTCATTTCTACTTTTCCCCTTAATTGCATTACCTTACGATTTTCACAACCAAAGGGCCAGCTGGCTGAAATGGATTCCGGCATTTGCACTTATTTTTTCCCTTCCGTTGATTCTTAGGCACCATTATCTACTCACCTCGGTGCAACCATTTATTTACCCGGCTTTCAGTAAAAAAGATATGTTTTTGCCGGCTTCCGTTTTGTTGGCGACGATTTTGGCTTTTGCATTTAGACGCGTCGAATTGATTCACTCGAAGCGCGTTGCAGGTTTTATCACTGCGTCTTTCCTGATCGTATTGATTGCTGGTATCTGGACTCAGGCCAGCTTTACTTTTGAAAAAACATTAGCGCTCGATAGTGAAACGTATTTCGGGAATCCGGAAAAGGTTATTGAGTTGGCTATAAAATATAATCTGAAGAACAATCAGGCAACCTATTTCACCAATATGGCTTTGGCACAAGAAGGTCTTTTGCCTGAAAACCTGCTCGATTTTTACCAGCCATTCTCGCTGGGCCTTATTCCTCCGGTAACTCCTGAACAGAACTGGCAATCGATATTTGTGAGCAACGAGGTTTTTTACCTGATTGGCGATATGAATATGGCGCAGCATTCGGCCATGCTCGGAAATACCTTTTCGCCCTACCAGCGAAGTTCGCGTATGATGCGCCGCCTGGCCGAAATCAATATGGTGAACGGAGATTCGGCTGCTGCAGTCAAATATCTGCGCATTCTTTCCAAAACCATGTTTCACAAGCGCTGGGCCGATAAGCAATTGAAAATGCTCCAATCAGGTAAAGCAGACAACTGGTTAACCAACAAACGCAGGCAAATTGCAGATATTGACATGCTCCGGAAATCGAACAATTACTTGTCATCGTTGAAATTCTTGGCAGACCAGCGCCCCGATAACATGCTGGCTGTAGATTACCTGCTTTGTTATTTACTGCTCAACAAAGATTTAGAGCAGTTTCGTGAAAATTACGACCGTTTTTGCCTGAACTTGAACCGGAAAGCGGCGAAAGTTTATGCGGAGGCTTTGCTTATTCAGTTAGTTGCATCAGGCGCTTCGCAGGAGGAAGTGATGAAATACAACATCGATGCGAAAACCATCAAACAGTTTGCCGAATACACCAACGAATACGATAAATCGTCTGGCAGTATCAATGCCTTAAGCAGAAAATTTGCCCGGACATATTGGTTTTATTATCACTTTGCCACATTGCAGAAAAAATGAAGTATTGGATTGGATACATATTAGCAGTATTAATTTTTTCTTGCAGTGGTCCCGAAAATGTAAAGGTAGGCCCGGAATATCCTCCGGTTTATCCCGATTATATCGGTGTTTCCATTCCGCAGAACATTGCTCCGCTTAATTTCTTGCTCCGAAATCATCCTGAAAAGCTCCATGTTTCCATAATTGGAAAAACAGACTCAATTTCAGTTGATGGCGAATACAAA
Organism: Bacteroidota bacterium; assembly: GCA_021849365.1. Taxonomy (GTDB): domain Bacteria; phylum Bacteroidota; class Bacteroidia; order Bacteroidales; family Prolixibacteraceae; genus Aquipluma. The sequence continues at coordinate 4,237 of JAJZSZ010000255.1, forward strand.
ATAGAAATTCCACAAGCGAAATGGAGCCAGTTGCTTTCTGAGAATGCCAATGACAGCTTGTCGGTTAAAGTTTTTGCCCAAATCAATGGTGAATGGATTCAGTATAAGCCGTTTAAATGGCATGTGAAATCAGATAAAGTTGATTCCTTTTTGAGCTATCGCCTGATTGAGCCGGGTTACGAGGTGTGGAACAAAATTCAGATTGCCGAGCGAAATGTGGAAAACTTCGACCAGCGGATTTTAGCCGACAACAACTTGGCCAACGGAAGCTGTATGAATTGCCATATTCACGGGAATCAAAATGGGAAGTTGTCCATGTTTCATCTTCGCGGCGAGAAAGGTGGCACTATCCTGAATAAAAACGGGAAGCTTCGGAAAATAAATACCCGTGCCAAAGGAATGCTTTCGAATGCTGTTTATGGCGATTTTCATCCATCGGGCCGCTACGGCGTGTTTTCAACCAACATCATTATTCCTGAATTGCATGCCAACCGCACCGACCGGCTGGAAGTTTACGATACTGCTTCCGATTTGGTGGTCATCGATTTTGATTCGGATAAAGCCATTACGAAGCCATTTCTGTCGGATTCAACGGCTTTCGAAACTTTCCCGGTTTTTTCGGCTGAAGGGAATTGGATTTATTTCTGTTCGGCACCGAAAGTTGCGTTGCCCGACAGCATCAAATCGCTGAAATACAACATTTGCAGGGTGGCTTTCGATGCTGCCATAGGTGAAATCGGTGATAAAATTGATACCTTGTGGAATGCCCAAAAGATGGGTGGTTCGGCTTGCCACCTGAAAGCTTCGCCGAATGGTAATTACCTGCTTTACACAGTTGCCGATTACGGAACTTTCCCGATCTGGCACCGCGAAGCCGATTTGCAAATGATGAACCTGAAAACGGGAGAAATTGATCATCTGAAACAGGTGAATGGACCGAATTCCGATTCGTATCACAGCTGGTCGTCGAATAGTCGCTGGTTTGTATTTGCCAGCAAGCGCGACGATGGTATTTATGGCAAACCGTATTTTTGTTACATCGATGCTTCAGGAAAAGCGCACAAGCCTTTTGTGTTGCCGCAGCGCGATCCCGAAGCTTACGATTATATGTTGAAATCGTTTAATATTCCTGATTTGTCGGCCACTCCGGTACCTTTCGATGCAACTGATATCAAAAAAGTTTACCACGGACAGGAAGCAGAGCAGGTAAAATGGAAAAACTAATTTCATATGAAATATTTCTCTCTTAATAAACTATTCTCGCTAACCTTTGGATTGATCGTCTTTTGGTTTTTTGCATTCCTGTACCCTTTTCATTTGAACTATCAGGAGCAATATCAGATGTTCTTATTTTCTGGGGATTATTTCCGGAACTTTTTTGCAAAACCAGGCGGAATAAGCGATTACATAGGGAATTTCTTTACCCAGTTTTATTTTTATTCGTGGGTTGGAGCAATAATTCTGGCCATCTTGCTGGTTTTGCTTCAACGGGCCGTATGGTTTATTTCCCTGAATTTAAGTGCAAACCCAGTTTTCTTTCCGCTGACCGTTGTTCCTTCATTACTTTATTGGGGACTGTTTTGCGACGAAAATTACCTGCTTGGTGGTTTGATCGCCATGCTTCTGGTTGCTGGTTCTATGGCCATCTATACGATCATAGAATCCACAAAAATAAGGTTGGTTTTTGTTTGGATCGCTCTTCCGGTTCTTTACTGGATGGCCGGCGGTGTATTCCTGTTGCTTCCACTGTTTGCTCTGTTTTTCGAGATTATGAAACGTGAGCTGAAAATTGTTCAACTTTTGGGTTGGGCCATCATTTCAGGAGTTTTGTCGTATGCCATTCCAACACTTTGCAAAGCCTGGTTTTTGCAATATCCGCTTCGCCAGGTTTGGTTGGGAGTTAATTATTTCCGGTTTCCGGTTAGTGTTCCGGTTTCGGTTGGAATTATTGTCATTCTTTTGGTAGTTACTCCTTTCGCACTGTATTATTTGTCGAATTTCATCAAACGAGATAATTCAAAAGCTTTAATTATCGGTCAGTTGGCATTAATGATTTTAGGTGGTTATTTCCTGATTAGTCATTCAGCTGATATGAGCAAGGAAGAAGTGATGGCTTATGATTTCAACTGCAGGATGCGCCGCTGGGACCATGTTATTGCCATGGCCGACAAGAAAACCCCGGCTACGCCGCTTTCGGTAACCTGCCTGAATTTAGCATTGGCTAAAGAAGATTTGCTGGGTGAACGGATGTTCAGCTATTTTCAAAAAGGAGTTGGCGGTTTGATGCCCGATTTTGTTCGCGATTACACCATCCCGATGATTTCCGGAGAAGTGTATTACCATCTGGGCTTTATCAATACGGCTCAGCGATTTGCATTCGAGGCTATGGAAGCTTTGCCCGATTACCAGAAGAGTTCGCGTGCTGTTATGCGTTTGGCTGAAACCAACATTATCAACGGGAATTATGAGGTTGCTGAAAAATACCTGCATTTGCTTCAGAAAACATTTTATTACAAACGGTGGGCAAGCAATGCTTTGGCAACCATGAAAGACGAAAAACTGATTGCTCAGCATCCTGAATGGGGACTGTTGAGAAAATACCGCACGCAGGAAGACTTTCTCTTCAGCGAAGGCGAAAAGGAAATGATGCTCGGCGTTCTTTTCAAGCAAAACAGAACCAACCGAATGGCTTTTGAATACCTGATGGCCTGCACTTTACTG
>JAJZSZ010000256.1 GCA_021849365.1 Bacteroidota bacterium
CCGATCTTTACTCAAAACGAGTCCAACTCCCTGCCCTATTGCACCACCAAATGCCAAAAGAATTCCCTTTATACTGTAGCTGGTTGTAATCTTTCTCTTTTTTGTTGAATCGGCTTCCTGCTTTTCCCGTTTCAGAATTACGATGGATATTCCGATAAGAGTTACAATCATCCCAACCCAATTCATCAAACTAAGGGTTTCACCCAGAATAATCCAACTCATAAATGCGGTAATTGGCGGTGCAAGTGCCATAATGAGCATGGCAATACGTGCACCGATAACTACATACGACTGAAAAAGCAACAAATCGCCAATGACAAAACCGACCAGCCCGGAAAGCGCTAGCCATATCCATCGCTCAGTTCCGGCGTCGAAAGGCAAAATCATTCCCCTCCGGAAATAGTTTAAAACGCAGTAGATAAGGAAAGCTATGACCAAACGGATTAAGTTAACCGACAGGGAACCAACCTTTTTACCTGCCGATTCGAACGACATGCTGGTGACCGTCCAGAAAGCAGCGGTAAGCAAGGCTGCAATCTCACCGAAATAATGTCCCATGGATTTTTAAGTAAAGTAAAGCGCGAAGATACGGAAAACTGCCCAAAGTGAACAAATAATTAGCCATTAGCTAATTAGCAAATTACGAATAAAGGGACGCCAAATAGTAATTACTCCATATCATTCAGATGAAGATCAAGGGCCTTTACTGAAATCTGTATCTCACGAATGGAAATTCCAAGTGAAAAAATGAGCAAAACCAAAGCAATTCCAAAAAGCACTTCGGCAAGAACATGGAAATGCACATAAATTAAAAACATACAAATAACGCAAAGCAACAGGCTCGAAATTCCCAAAACCTGCATCAACTGGGTCAGCCGCAACCGCCTCCGTAAGTTCTGAATTTGTCCGAGTATAAGTGAGTTTGGATTTTCTTTAAAGCTTGTATGAAGATTCCGCACAACCTGAGCATAGGCCAGAAACCTGTTGGTATAGGCAAGCAAAATCAACGAAACTGCCGAAAACAACAGGGCGGGTGTGGTAAGGGTTAATTGTTCCATACTTCAATATTTAGTTTAAAGGTAGCACTGCATAAATAACAAAGTACAACAAAATAAGATTAAAACGTACTCCAGTCATCAAATAAAAAAACCGGGACTAGCCCGGTTTCATATCTTCAACGTTGGAAGAACTATATTTTATTTATTCGTGTAACCCTCCAAATGAACACTACCGACAGACCTTCCAGATGGGTCGGCATTGTTTTTAAAGCTGGCATCCCATTCCAGGGCAATTGGGGTACTACAAGCAATCGATGGTACCGAAGGAACACAACTTGCGGCCGAATCGGAAGGAAAGTGTTCAGTAAAAATTGAGCGATAGAAATACTCTTCTTTCGACATTGGAGTGTTGATTGGGAAACGGTATTTTGCGGTATTCATCATCTCGTCGGTTACTTTTTCGGCAACCATGGCTTTCAGCGAATCGATCCAGTTGTAGCCAACACCATCAGAGAATTGTTCTTTCTGGCGCCAGGCAACACTTGCAGGCAAATAATCTTCAAAAGCCTTGCGAACCACCCATTTTTCCATCCGTCCGTTTTTAGCCATCTTCTCTTCAGGGTTGATACGCATAGCCACATCCAAAAATTCTTTATCAAGGAAAGGAACGCGACCTTCAACTCCCCAGGCAGCCAATGATTTGTTGGCACGCAAACAATCGTACAAATGCAGTTTGCTGAGTTTGCGAACGGTTTCATCGTGAAACTCTTTGGCATTTGGCGCTTTATGGAAATACAGATAACCACCAAAAACTTCATCGGCACCTTCGCCCGAAAGCACCATTTTTACCCCCATCGACTTAATCACACGCGACAAAAGGTACATTGGGGTTGATGCCCGAACAGTAGTAACATCGTAAGTTTCGAGATGGTAAATTACATCGCGAATGGCGTCCAAACCTTCCTGAACAGTAAAATGAATTTCGTGATGAATAGTTCCGATGTGATCAGCAACTTTCTTTGCAGCAGCCAGATCGGGCGAGCCGATCAAACCCACTGCAAACGAATGCAGCTGTGGCCAGTATGCTTGTTCCGAATCTTTTGACTCAACGCGGAATGCAGCATATTTTTTAGCAATTGCTGAAATAACCGACGAATCAAGTCCGCCTGAAAGTAGCACGCCATAAGGAACATCAGACATTAGCTGGCGGTGAACGGCATCTTCAAGTGCTTTTCTCAAAGCATCAATATCACAACCGTTATCTTTAACTGCATCGTAAGAGGTCCAATCGCGTTCGTACCAGGTTTTTATTTCACCATCCGGACTATACAGGTATTTTCCTGGCAGAAATTCCTCTATTTTATTGCATTGTCCTTCCAATGCTTTCAGTTCCGAAGCAACGTAATAATTTCCTGATTTGTCCCACCCCTGGTACATTGGTATAATGCCAATGTGGTCGCGGGCTACCATATACACATCCTTTTCCATATCATATAAACAAAAGGCAAAAATCCCATTCAGGTCTTCCAGAAAGTTTGGTCCTTTTTCGCGATAAAGTGCCAAAATTACTTCACAATCGGAGTGAGTAAGAAACTCATAAGAATCGCCAATTCGGGAACGGATATCCATATGATTATATATTTCGCCATTAACAGCCAATACGAGCTTTCCATCTTTACTGTACAGCGGTTGCTGTCCCGACTCAGGGTCAACAATCGATAAACGTTCGTGAGCCAGGATAGCCTTATTGCACGAAAAAATACCCGACCAGTCCGGACCACGATGACGAATCTTTTTTGACATCTTTAAAACCTGTGGGCGCAACTCATCCGCTTGCACCTTCAAATCAAATACACCTACAAATCCACACATAATATTATCGTTTAAATGAAATCAAAATAAATATATCTACGCGTTCAAAAATATACATTTTGATTATATTTTGAAACTTTTATTGACATTTTTCTCTTTTTTGTGCACTTTGCATACCAAATAAACAAAAATTAAACATTTAAATAAACAAACAACATTTACTCCGTTAATTTACTCCCTGTAAAAAATACACAGAATGAATAAAAACATCTACAAAATCAAGATACACCCCCTTAATTTCTATTCAAACAATTAAAAAACAAGTGAGTTTTCAGATTACAACCTCTTTTTACAAAAAATTAAGAATAGGGCCCTAAAAAAGCAAAAAGGCAGCCAAAACTGACTGCCTTCTTACATATTTCTAAAAAACTATACCTAAACATTAAACCTGAAGTGCATAATATCACCATCCTGAACCACATATTCCTTTCCTTCGACTCCCATTTTCCCAGCTTCTTTGCAAGCTTGTTCCGAACCAAGAGCGATAAAATCGGCGTATTTAATTACTTCAGCACGAATAAAGCCTTTTTCAAAATCGGTATGAATAACACCTGCAGCTTGTGGAGCTTTTGCCCCGCGTTTGTATGTCCACGCCCTGACTTCTTTCACGCCAACAGTAAAATAAGTTTCAAGTTGTAATTGGCGGTATGCGCATTTGATTAGTTTATTCACTCCAGATTCATCTAACCCAAGATCTTCTAAAAACATTTTGCGTTCTTCGTAGCTTTCGAGTTCGGCGATATCAGCTTCGGTTGCTGCCGCAATCATCAGCATTTCTGCATTTTCATCCTTAATAGCTTCTTTAACTGCATCAACATATTTATTGCCTGTAAGAACAGCTGACTCATCCACATTACAAACATATAGAATTGGTTTGTTTGTAAGCAATTGGAAATCTTTTACCAATTTTTGATCAACTTCGTCAATCTCAATTGTTCTGGCCGACTTTCCCTCGTTAAGTGCTTCACGATACATTAACAATATTTTCAGAGCTCTTTTGGCTTCAGGGTCATTGCCAGCTTTTGCCTGTTTTTCAACTTTTGAAATACGACTTTCAACCGTTTCCAGGTCTTTCAACTGCAGTTCTATATCGATAGTTTCTTTATCTCTAACCGGATCGATTGTGGTATCAACGTGTGTGATATTTTCATTTTCGAAACAACGTAAAACATGTATAATCGCGTCTGTTTCACGTATATTGCCCAAAAACTTATTGCCAAGTCCTTCACCTTTGCTTGCTCCGCGAACCAAACCTGCAATATCAACAATTTCAACTGTTGTTGGTACAATGCGCTCCGGATGCACCAGACCAGCCAAAACATTCAATCGCTCGTCGGGAACAGTAATTACTCCCAGGTTGGGTTCAATGGTACAAAACGGAAAGTTTGCTGATTGCGCTTTTGCGTTCGACAAACAATTAAAAAGAGTCGATTTTCCGACATTTGGTAGTCCTACTATCCCACACTGTAAAGCCATGCGTTCTTATTTTTTTGAATTTTCGGTGCAAAGATAATCGATTCATCAAACTATGAAGCAATTAAAGTTCATACTTAATATTTAGAGCACATTAACCCAGATTAAGGTTCGGTTTATTACTTTTGCATACAAAGCTAATTCATCATGATACTAAATTCAATTTCTGTTGATTGTGTAATTTTTGGGTTCGACAAATCCGGGTTAAAGGTTTTACTTAATCAAATTGACAAAGAAGCACTGAAACAGGTTTTGCCTATGCAGGCAAGTTCGGAGCAAATCAAACAAATTTACGAAAAGCATCCGGTTTTGACGGAGGAAAACTACTGGAGTCTGTTTGGAGAACATGTTCCGGAGGAAAAGGATTTGGATGTATTTGCAAAAGAGCTTCTTTTTCAGGCAACCGGTCTTAACGACGTTTATCTGCAGCAAATCAATGCGTTTGGTTCGCTCAACCGGGTACCTTACACCCGCGTTATTACCATTGGCTATTATGCACTGATTAATCCCGATTACTACAGTCTGCGTCAGTCGAACCTGGCCAAATCGTTGCAATGGTTTAACCTGAACGAATTGCCCAAGCTTTGCTTCGACCACGAACAGATTATACACAAAGCGCTCGAAAAACTAAGACAGGAAGTCATGTATCATCCGGTTGGCTTTCATCTTCTTCCTGAAAAATTTACGCTCACCGAGATACAATCGCTTTACGAAGTAATTCTGAACAAGAAGATGGACACCCGTAATTTCAGGAAAAAACTGGCCAAAATGGAGTTACTTATCGATTCGGGCGAAAAGCAGCAAAAAGTGGCTCATCGCGCAGCTAAACTCTACCAGTTCGACATTCAGGTTTACGAAAAGCTTAAAATGGAAGGGTTAAATTTCAGAATAGAATAGAAAACAGTAGATAAAAACCTCATAAATACCTAATTTACTGATTAAACCATTTCTTTGTTCAGGCGTCAGATAAGCAACCATCGAAACAATTATGACCAATGACCAGCAAATACTGGATTGTTTGAAAGATCCTTCAAAAAAGGAACTTGCTTTCAGGCAATTAATTTCCAAGTATAAGGAAAGGTTGTACTGGCACATTCGGAAAATTGTACTGAATCATGATGATGCGGATGACGTTCTTCAAAATACATTTATTAAAATCTGGAATGGACTTGATTCGTTTAGAGCCGAATCCAGCTTATTTACCTGGCTATACCGTATAGCCACCAACGAATCGATTACCTTTCTGAACCAACGAAAACGCAAAACAACTACGAACCTTTCGGAAGAAAATGAATATCTGATAAATAACCTTGAAAGCGATACCTATTTCGACGGTGATCACTGGCAAATGTTATTACAAAAAGCTATTGCACTTTTACCCGAGAAACAACGTATTGTTTTCAATATGAAGTATTTTGATGAAATAAAATACGAAGATATGTCGGAAATTCTGGAAACATCGGTTGGAGCACTGAAGGCTTCGTATCATCATGCAGTAAAAAAAATAGAGGAATACGTTAAGCTCAACGAAATACGAATTGGCGCTGATTAAGTGCTTATATTAGATGAACTTAAAGCGTTTTTGGATAAAATAACTTATATAGAAATTAAACTATTTGAAATTAAAGTTGTCAAAGCCATAGATTTGAAAATCATGTATAACCAAGAAGAAAATATTGAACCCGAATTCATGAAACGCCACGGAGCAAATCCGTTTCGCGCTCCTGAAGGATATTTTGATTCGCTGGAAGACAAAATCATGGGTAAAATTACGATCGCCGAAAAGAAGCCCAAAACTTCTGGACGGATTATTCGTTTCTTAAAACCAATCGTTGGAGTTGCAGCTAGTATTGCCTTAGTTTATGTGCTGGTCAACAAACCGGCGAATCAACGTGGCATTAATACCGACGCATCATCGGCTTTATCATTTTATATGAAAGATGATTCTGCCATTACGTTCTCGATGGTCGACGAAAACACATTAGTCAATGCCATTTTTACAGAAGAAGAAAGTTCGGTTGCGGATATTAATCCGGATGACATGCTGTCGTACCTTTCTTCCGGATTAAATGAAGTTGAAATATACTCTGAATTACAAAATTGATAATCATGAAAAAGTTATTACTTGTAGGCATTTTATCAATATTTTCATGGTCGTTCCTTCTTGCCCAAGACAAAGGAGGTCCGTCGCCTGAAATATTTGAGAAGATCAAAGCTGAAAAAATATCTTTTTTTACCGAAAAACTTAGTTTAACTCCGTCCGAAGCTCAGGCTTTTTGGCCGGTTTATAATGAATTTGAAAAGAAAAGATTTGAAATTCAGCGGCAAATACACGAAATAGAACGTATGCCAAATGAAAAACTCACTGATTTAAGTGAATCTGAAATTGAAAAAATAACGAACACGTATATCGGTTCGTTTGAGAAAGAAGCTCTGTTACTTAAGGATTACAACAAACAATTTCTGAAAATACTTCCTAAGAAGAAAGTTTTGATGATGTATCGCACCGAAAATGAATTTAGGGGACATCTCATCCGAGAATATAAAAGGGGTCAAAAGAAGGATTAAATGTTAAATTAAAGGTTAGAAAA
>JAJZSZ010000257.1 GCA_021849365.1 Bacteroidota bacterium
GATCTCAGCAGTTGGTTCGTTGATGATACGACGAACATTCAAACCAGCAATTTCGCCGGCTTCTTTGGTTGCCTGACGCTGCGAATCGTTGAAGTAAGCAGGAACAGTAATAACAGCTTCGGTAACTTCCTGACCCAGGTAATCTTCGGCAGTTTTCTTCATTTTCTGAAGAACCATGGCCGAAATTTCCTGTGGTGAATATTTGCGGTCTTCAATAACCACGCGAGGTGTGTTGTTATCGCCCTGAACTACGGTGTAAGGAACCCGCTGAATTTCTTTAGTCAGGTTGGAGTAACTTTCACCCATCAGTCGTTTAATCGAATAAACAGTTTTGGCAGGGTTAGTAATAGCCTGACGTTTTGCAGGGTCACCCACTTTGCGTTCGCCATTTTCAACAAAACCTACAATTGAAGGGGTAGTACGTTTACCTTCGCTGTTTGGGATAACAACAGGTTCGTTACCTTCCATAACCGATACGCACGAGTTGGTGGTACCTAAGTCAATTCCAATAATTTTTCCCATTTTATGATATTTTTAAACTTGTTATTTCTTCATTTTTTTTGAACACGCAGTTTCTTAAACAATCGTTATGCCACAAAGTAGAGCGGATGAATTCGGGTAAAATTGGCATGTAAAAATTTTGGCACAGGGCCGGCTTGACAGAATGCGTGACAAAACGACAGCAAACAACGGAGGTGGTTAAGCTAAATAGGCTGAAATCTGCATTTGAACCGATGTTGTCATCTTCAAACTTTCGAATTCACGGATTTTTAAACCTTCGAATTCTCAAATTTATTACCTTCAACCCAATTATAAACCATAAACTATGAAAAATAAACCAACGCAGGCTGTTCCGCGCGAACGCCTGATTTCACTTGATGCACTTCGCGGATTTGATATGTTCTGGATAACCGGTGGCGGTTATTTGGTTTCTGTTTTGGCAAAGTACATCGATGCCGGATGGTTAAAAGTTTTAAATGATCAGATGGAACATGTCGATTGGGCCGGTTTTCATTTCGAAGATTTGATTTTCCCATTGTTCATGTTTATCAGTGGTGTTGCCATACCGTTTGCTTTACTTTCGAAACTTGAAAAGAAAACGCCAAAAGAAGAGCTCGCCAAAAAAGCTGTTAAACGAGGTTTAACTCTCGTTATTTTAGGTTTTGTTTATAATGGTGTATTCAGTAACGGATTCGAAAATCCCCGATTTGCCAGCGTATTGGGGCAAATTGGGCTGGCTTACTTGTTTGCATCGCTCATTGTTATTTATGCGAAATCATTCAAACAACGATTATATTGGTTGGGTGGAATATTGGTTGGATACGGCATCATTCAGCTTTTAGTACCGGTTCCGGGGGTTGGTGCCGGCGTGTTAACTCCTGAAGGATGTATTAATGGATACATCGATCGTGCTATTCTTCCGGGGCGCTTACATGGCGGGGTATTTGATCCTGAAGGATTACTTTGCATTGTTTCAGCCATTGCCATTACTTTGATGGGCACTGTCGCTGGTAATATACTGCGGGATAAGACTACCGAGGATAATCAAAAGGTGAAAATCCTTTTAATTATTGGGGCTTCATCAATTGTTGCTGCACTGCTGTTGAGTACGTTCTATCCAATTATTAAGAAATGCTGGACCTCGACCTTCAATTTGCTAACCGGAGGAATTGGTTTTGTGCTTATGGCCTGTTTCTATTGGATTATAGATGTAAAAGGCTGGAAAAAATGGTCGTTCTTCTTCCGGATTATCGGTATGAACTCCATCTTCATTTATCTGCTTTATGATATGGTTAACGTAGGGGCAATCACAAAATCAGTTTTAGGCTGGACAGTTCTTTGGGGCGAATTCGGAATGGTTGTCAATGTGGCAGGAAGCATCATGATTGTATGGTCGTTGCTTTACTACATGTATAAAAAGAATATTTTCCTTAGAGTATAAAAAGAGAAGAAGCCGGTTCAATTGAGCCGGCTTCTTCTCTTTTGTTGCAGTTTAGAAAATGGCGTATCTAAAACTTAGATTGTAGAATATTTCATGCCCATGAGTTGAATTAAGCGGACTGAACCAATGTCTGTCAGAAAACGAAGCTCCAGCTTGCACCTGAGGAGATATGAAATATGCAATATCTAGGTCTAGAATTACTGTATTCATCCAACTATTTTTAGTAACAGTGCTGCTTAGATATCGAAATTCATTTCCTTGGTATTTGCACCCAAATTGAACCCGTGTTCTTGTATTTGGAAAATATCCGTAATCAAATGAGGCATTTGTTGCAACTTGGTTCTTTTTTGTGTTTGTATTTTCATCACTTTCTTCTGAAAGAAGTGTGGTGTTAATTAGATCGAAATGAAAGTTGCGTTCCCAATTGAGGTTAATTTGTTTCGAATGATCAAAATAGAATTTTGACTCCAGAAAGACAGCGTTGGATGTGTTTTTATAAGAATCTGACTTATCGTAATCATGATAATATTGTGGCGTGACATTAAATCCAACTTCTTTACCCGTTTTTCGATCAAAATAAATTGGGAAGCTCCAGTAATCATTTAATGTAATAAAATAGGTAATATCGTCATTGATTATAAGGTTTTGTTTTCTGAGTACAGAATCTAATGCTTGTAATTCAGCAATTTTTTGCAGCCTGTAATCAAAAAAACGCTTATTGTGAAGTTTTGAAATGAATCGGGAGAATTCAAATATTTCATCGTCATTCAAATCTTGCTTTATTGAATTTTGATTCTTTAGTTTTTCCAAAATATAATAACCTTGCCATAAGTCGTTTACATGTTCAATTCTGCCTGTTCCTATTCCAATTCCAGCGTTAAATGAAAAATAATTGCTGGTGCTGGTTTCCATTGGTCTATCATCGTAAGTTATTTTCCTTTTATTTAAACTAACACCTAAATGTGTTGAGCCTTCCCAGAAAAACTTATCTTCAGTAATATAATTTCGTCTTTTTGCACTAAAGGAAGTTTCAAAGTGTGGTTGTGAATTTTTGTAATATGAACCTACATTCTCAGACTTTGTGAACTGATAATCTCCTTTTATCGAGGTGTTTATCCAGTCGATTCGATTCCTTTTGTAGTTAGTGAAATAGTAATAACCTTGTAAGTGAGAATTAAAATATGATTCGGAATCATCATACAATGAAGCGTTGTAGCTGGATGTTGCAGGAATTTCATAATATCTTTTGTAATTGCTCCCGTTAGAATTAAAGCTAAACTCTAATTCATGTCGTTTGTAATCCGGAAATTTGTACTTTGAGAGGTCAAAATTCTTATCCTGTGCGTGTCCCACTGCTCCCAGCAACGAGATAATTATAAAGAATAATTGTTTCATGGTTTTGTAATTTGGTTTAAAAAGTATCATTACTAAAATTAAGAAAAACAAGTAAAATTATTTTCATAATTAATAATATTTAACACATTAAAGGGCTGTTTTAACAAACAAATTCATTCTGAGTATTTGGTTTTGCCAAATCCGGAATTGCAATTCATAAATTCGTACTTTTGTCGCTGAACTGAAAACGAATAACATGTCAGTACATAAAGAAATAAAACGGGTTACCACCCATGTGCTTGCCGAAATGAAGCGAAATGGTGAGAAGATTGCTATGCTCACTTCGTACGATTACAGTATGGCTAAACTGGTTGATCAGGCCGGTATCGATATTATACTGGTTGGCGACTCGGCATCGAACGTGATGGCTGGTAACGAAACCACATTGCCAATCACTCTTGATCAAATGATTTATCATGGCAAGTCGGTTGTAAAAGCGGTTAATCGCTCATTGGTTGTGGTAGATATGCCTTTTGGAACCTGTTCGGGGAATCCGCTGGAATCATTGAATGCTGCTATCCGGATTATGAAGGAAACCGGAGCAGATGCACTAAAAATTGAAGGTGGAAAAGAAATAATAACTGATATCAAGAAGATTATTGATGCAGGTTTGCCGGTAATGGGTCATCTCGGATTAATGCCGCAATCGATTAACAAATATGGAACTTATACCGTTCGGGCGAAAGAGGATGTCGAAGCGCAGAAGCTGATTGAAGATGCCATCCTGCTTGAAGAAACCGGTTGTTTTGCCATTGTGCTTGAAAAAATTCCGGCTGAATTGGGCGAACGTGTGGCCAAACAGCTGAAAATTCCGGTTATCGGTATTGGTGCAGGCGGAGGTGTCGATGGTCAGGTTCTCGTTATTCACGATATGCTGGGAATTTCGCAGTCGTTTTCACCTCGTTTCTTGCGCCGATATTTAAATCTGGCCGACGAAATAAAAGGTGCCGTTGGACATTACGTTCAGGATGTAAAATCATGCGACTTCCCGAACGAAAAGGAACAATATTAATTGTTGCGGGTTTCGTGTTCCGGGTTTTTCCCTTAACTCGTAACGTGCATCCCGTAACCCGAACATTTCTAAAATTTAATTTCTGAAAATGGAAATCATATACGAAGACAACCATATTATTGCCGTAAACAAAGCGTGTGGCGAGATTGTGCAGAGTGATAAAAGCGGTGATGAAACGCTGATCGACAAAGTGAAAGAGTATGTTCGGGTGAAGTATAAAAAGCCGGGTGAAGCCTGGCTGGGATCTCCGCACCGACTCGATCGCCCGACCAGCGGAGTGGTCCTTTTTGCTCGAACAAGCAAAGCGCTTACCCGCCTGAATGAAATGTTTCAGGATAAGGATGCCATGAAAAAAACTTATTGGGCGGTGGTTGATGCTCTTCCAGAAGAGGAGGAAGGAATACTGCACCATTGGTTGCTGAAAGACGAGGAGAAAAATAAATCGCATGCGCACAACAAGGAACGCAAGGGTTCGAAAGAAGCTATTTTGCATTACAAACATGTTGCGTCGCTGAATAATTACCATCTGCTGGAGATCGATTTAAAGACTGGTCGTCATCATCAGATTCGGGCACAATTACACCGCATTGGTCTGCACATTAAAGGTGACCTAAAATATGGGGCGGCTCGTAGTAACGAAAATAAGGGAATTCATTTACATGCCCGTAAGATCGAGTTCATTCATCCCGTGACTAAATTGTCGATTAAAATTGTGGCCAAACCGCCAAAAGATCCGATTTGGAACGATTTGGTTCAGATTGATTATTTGAAAGAATAGTTGTTGGTATTTTGCCGCAGCAATAAAAATATGAATTCCATTTTCGATAAGAAGATGGAATTTTTTGTTTGAAATCAAAAGTGAATTTCAGAGAAGAGTTTTCGTTTCCTGATGTAAAATTGAAAAACAATACTTCGCGGAAGTCGCCTGGCCGGAGGTTTTAAGTAACCGGCTTTTCGGGCCAGCTTTCTTTTTTTGTGGAGCTTAGGAAGTGAGCAATAGAAATGATAATGCGCTTTAAGAACACTCCGGATGCCATTCAAATTAAATTCGGTAAGCAATTTTACGGCCGCAATGCCATCGAGGGCCATGCGTAAAAAGAGAATATGAAAAAGCTGTCCCGATGGTAGGTTTTTATACAATAGCCAAAGGTTATTCCTGAAATTCAGGTACAATTTTCGCGGACTTTCGTAGGGCAAACTACCGCCACCCAAATGATAAACAACGCTTTCCGGTGAATATACAATGCGGTAGCCCATATTTTTTAGTCGCCAGCAAAGGTCAATTTCTTCCATGTGGGCCCAAAAATCGGCATCGAAACCGCCTGCTTTATGAAATAAATCCGCTTTAATAATGATACAGGCTCCGGTTGCCCAGAAAATATCTGTCTGATCGTTGTACTGACCGCGATCTTCTTCTATTTCATTAAAGATTCGCCCACGGCAAAACGGGTAGCCAAACCGGTCGATGTAACCACCGGCAGCCCCGGCATATTCGAAATGATTTTTCTGATTAAAGCTTAATATTTTAGGCTGAACAGCAGCGATGGTTGAATCTGTCTCCATTAAGCGAATGGGCTTATTCAGCCAACCTTCGGTAATCTCCACGTCAGAGTTCAGAATAATGTAATAATCTGAATCAATTTGTTTTAGCGCTTCGTTATAACCTCGAGCAAACCCGTAATTTTGTTTCAGGTCGAGAATTTCAACCGTTGGAAATTCCTGCTTAAGAATTTGTAGGGAATTATCTGTTGAACCATTGTCGGCTACAATAATGCGAACATTTTCGCCTTTGCTGAAGGTGATGACTGAAGGCAAAAACTGCTTCAACAGTTTTGCTCCATTCCAGTTTAAAATGACAATGGCTACACGGGATGACATGCTAATATTGAATTATGCCAGATGTTTATGAACAATACTGTAAAATTCATCAAAATAATTGGCATTGCAAGCAATCATTTCACCACCAAACAAATAGTTTTCGCCTCCGTTGAAATCACAAACCTTACCGCCTGCCTGCTTTAAAATGATGATTCCGGCTGCTACATCCCACGAATGAAGCGCGTGTTCATAAAAAGCTTCAAAACGACCAGCAGCTACGTATGCCATATCTGCAGCAGCCGATCCCAGACGGCGCATTCCATGTGAGTTACGCATGAAGAAATTCATTGCTTCCAGGTATTTGTCGAGTTTCGAAAAATCATAGTAGGGAAATCCTGTAGCAATGAGTGCGTCAGTCGTTTTTGCAGCCTGCGAAACCTGAATCTCAACGCCATTGAGGTAGGCTTTGCTTCCTTTCCAGGCATAAAACATTTCGTCGAGACTGATTTCATAAACCACCCCGAGTATAATTTCCTGATCTTCCATCAGGGCAATGCTTACACAAAAAGGCGAAATGCCATGAATGTAATTGGTGGTTCCATCGAGCGGATCGATCACCCAACGGTATTTCTCACCATTATCTTTGGCGGTTCCTTCCTCGGCAATAAATCCTGAACCCGGAAGTATTTCGCGCAGTTTTGTAGATCGGAA
>JAJZSZ010000258.1 GCA_021849365.1 Bacteroidota bacterium
ATCTGTCGGTTTTCCACGACATTCAGGGATTGGTTAACCTGATGGGTGGCAAGAAAGAATTCGTGCATATGCTCGACTCGGTTTTCGTGGTTCCACCTATTTTCGACGATTCGTATTATGGTGGCGTGATTCACGAAATCCGCGAAATGCAGATTATGAATATGGGCAACTACGCTCATGGAAACCAGCCGATTCAGCACATGATTTACCTGTACAACTACGCTGGCGAGCCATGGAAAACGCAGAAATGGGTGCGCGAGGTGATGAATAAGCTCTACGCTCCAACTCCTGACGGCTATTGCGGCGACGAAGATAATGGTCAAACATCGGCCTGGTACGTGTTCTCGGCCATGGGTTTCTACCCGGTAACTCCGGCCAGCGACCAGTATGTGATTGGCGCTCCATTGTTCCAAAAGGTAACCGTGAAACTTGAAAACGGCAAACAAATCGTTATCAACGCTCCTGAAAACAGCGCCGACAACAGATACATTCAGTCAGCCAAATTCAATGGAAAAGAGTATTCGAAAAATTATCTGAGTTATCCCGAATTGATGAAAGGCGCTACCATCGATTTCAAGATGGGAAACCAGCCTAACACCAAACGTGGTGTAAACGACAGCGATTTCCCGTATTCGTTCTCGAATGAATTGAAAAAATAGCGATCAAATTGCATAAAATAGAAACAGGTAAAGCACGATCGGAAGATCGGGTTTTACCTGTTTTTTGTTTGGTGCCCTTAGTAATTTTTACACTTCATTTTTTATTTTTCTATCTATATACTTTTGGGATTTGTTGTACCATAGGTAAAATCCTGCGATTGTACAAATCGAGCCGAGAATCAAGCCTAATAACGAATACGTTCTATTCTCTTTGAGTAATTTCGTTTGATAATTAATTTTTTTAATTCCATAATCAACTTCAATTTCAATCGAATCCAATCTTTTTAATGACTTTAAGTAAGTTGTATACATCTCCAAGAAATAATTTAGATTTTCATCTTTAAATTTTTTGTTTTTGGCATATTCATATTTTAGTATTGAAATCACCCCATTGCACTTACCTATTGTGTCTATGGATGAGTTGTTAAGAGTTGAATCAGGTAAGGGAAAATCTTTATCTAATATTTTGTCAATTTCTGAAACCTCGCATTTTAAGTATCTAAACTCATAATTATATTGTGCGATTTTCTGATTCATTTCAATTATATCATTATTCAAACTTTTCCCATTGAAGTACAATGAGCTAATTGATAATATCACTGTAACAAGTCCTGCAATACTTAAAAACTTGTATAAATTATCGGTCGGTAAATTTGGAATAGTCATCATTATTTATTCATATTAAGCACAACGTCTGTGCAAATTACATATGTGCGTTTATTTTCGTATATCGTTAAATTGGAGTGGTATTTATTCCTTTGATATAAATTGCGATTATGCCACTTCAACAAGTCCTCAATTTACAACATAAAACTAACTTATCCATTCTATTAAACAACATTTTACCCACACAACAACCTCCTTCACAATTTCAGGTTTCCAAAAAAAATCTATCTTTAAACCAAACAACTTAACTAAACTACCATGCCTCTAGTCATTGTCGGTATCGGAATCCTTATCCTACTGTTACTCATCAGTAAATTCAAAATCAATGCGTTTCTTTCGTTGCTCATCACCTCGTTTGCCGTGGGATTGCTCAGCAGCATGAACCCGCTCGATATTCTCGACTCGGTGCTGAAGGGCGTTGGCGATACCATGGGTAAAATCGTACTGATTCTGGCATTTGGCGCTATGTTGGGAAAAATTCTGGAAGAGAGTGGCGCCGCCCATACCATCACTTTTCGCATGATCGATTTTATGGGACTGAAAAACGTGCAGTATGCTTTGCTGATTACCGGATTTTTGGTTGGCTTGCCAATGATGTATAACGCCAGCTTCCTGGTACTCATTCCATTGATTTTTACCTTTGCTTCCACCACCAAATTACCTACGATATGGCTGGCGCTTCCACTGTGTTCGGCGCTTTCTGTGGCACATTGCTTTTTGCCTCCCCACCCTGCCCCAACCTATGTGTCGTTTATCTACGAGGCCGACGTAAACAAAGTATTGCTGTACGGTTTGATACCGATGATTCCGGCCTGTTTAATCGGCGGCGTCTGGCTTTCGCGCTTTACCAAAAACATCACGGTTAATCCGCCAGCTGATCTTTTTCAGGAACGAAAATTTGAGAAAAGCGAACTTCCTGGTCTGGGAATCAGCTTACTTTGCGCTACAACTCCAATTATCCTGATGCTTTTAGGCGCGCTTACCGACCTTATTTTTGGCCCGCCACCAGCTAAAGCTGAACTTACAAAAATGGGAATTGAAAGTATCACCGGATTTTACCGGCATATCTTTGCCGACAAAGGTTTTGGAGAACAATCGACAAACATTATTTCAGGAATACTCACGTTCTTCAAATTCATGAGCGACGCCAACATAGCGCTTTTTATGTCGGTAGTTGTTGCCATTTTTTCACTTGGATTACGCAACGGCCGTAGCATGGACGAAGTAATGAACAGCTCGGCCAAATCGATTGGAGCCATCTCAATGATTGTGCTGATTATTGCCGGCGGTGGGGCTTTCTCTCAGGTTTTGAAAGACAGTCATGTGATTGAATATATCCGCTCTATTTCTGATAATATTCAGATGAATCCGCTGTTTATGGCTTTCCTGATTGCATCCATTTTCAGACTTGCAACCGGATCCGCAACAGTTTCAACACTTACCACAGCGCCAATTATGCTGCCTTTGGCCCAACATGCAGGCACCTCTCCCGAGCTCATGGTTTTGGCTACCGGCGCCGGAAGCGTGATGTGGTCGCATTTCAACGATTCCGGGTTCTGGATGTTTAAAGAGTATTTCGGCCTGAGCATCAAACAAACTTTTCAGTCGTGGACACTGATGGAATCAATGGTTGGCGTTATAGGCATCATTACGGTATTAATCATGAGTGCATTCACCTAATAAAACCTGACGCATGAAAAAAATTGCGTTTACAATTCTGATAGCCCTTTTCCTGTTCGCAACATTTCAGCTACAGGCAAAATCGTTCGAAAAGTTTCCGGCAAAACTGAAAACCAGCCTGAATGCCTATTCATTCAACGATCCGCTTTCAAAGGGCAAAATGAACCTTGACGACCTGCTGGAGTTTTGCGCTGAAAACCAGTTTGATGCCGTGGATCTTACTGGCTATTACTTCCCCGGATATCCTGAAGTTCCAACCGACGAATACCTGTATCACATCAAACAGAAAGCCTTTTTATTGGGGCTCGAAATCAGCGGAACCGGGGTGCGTAACGATTTTACCGATCCTGATCCGGTCAAACGCAAAGCCAGTGTTGAGTTGGTGAAAAAGTGGATTGTCGCTGCCGAAAAGCTTGGAGCGCCCGTTATTCGGGTTTTCTCAGGAACAGCAGACACCAAAGGAATGCCTCGCGCTGAAGTTGTGGATTACCTGGTGAAAAACCTGGCTGAATGTGCCGAATTTGGCAAAGCTCATGGTGTTGTGGTAGCAATTCAAAATCACAACGATTTCATCAAAACAGCCGATCAGGCCATCGAAATCATCAAAAGAGTCAATTCCGACTGGTTCGGACTCATCCTAGACATTGGCAGTTTCCGCACCGATCCGTATAACGAAATAGCCCAAACGATACCTTATGCAGTAAACTGGCAGCTCAAGGAAACAGTTTTTGTAAACGGAATTGAGCAAAAGACCGACCTTAATCGTTTAATGAAAATCATCAGCGAATCGGGCTACAGAGGTTACCTGCCAATTGAAACACTTGGCGAAGGTGATCCGAATGTGAAAGTGCCCCGGTTCCTGAAAGAGGTCAGAGAGGCGCTTAATAAAGTTAAAAACAACTTCTAAACATGAGCTTATGTGGTATCAATCACGATTAAACCTATTTAAAATCCTGCTTTCGATTAGTTTCGTTTGGACGGGTTTTATCGTTTCGGCACAATGCAATTTTAAACCAATCGGACACCGGGGAGGTTCGTCGTACTACTTTCCGGAGAATACACTGGTATCGCTGGAACAAGGTTTTATCGAAGATATTTATGCCGCGGAAGTAGATGTTCGTTTCACTGCCGATAGCGTGCTGGTACTGATGCACGACTTTTATATTGACCGCACCACCACTGGCGCCGGTGAAGTTGAGAAACTCAGCTTGAATTATCTCAAAACGCTCGATGCAGGAAGCTGGAAAAACGAAAAATTTGCGGGTACCCAAGTTCCAACGTTGAAGGAAGCCCTTGAATTAGCCGGGAAATACCAGAAAAAACTCTATTTAAACATGAAGGTTTTTGCCCCCAAACTAATCGCCCGATTGCTAAAAGAGTCTAATCTTCCGGGCGACATTATTTTACTCGATCCCGACGATCTGGATAAAGTAAAAGCCTATCACGAAATTTTGCCCAACACTCCTCTGGTTTATTTTGGAGACCTGCCTACCAATATCGAAGATCAGGAATTTTATACAACGCTAAAGAAAAACGGAGTAGTTGCCATCGAGATTCCGGCTGATTATATTTATAACTCACACGACAACCGCATGGAAGAACTGCGGGAAATGGTACACACAAATGCTATGCAGTTGTGGGCCTATACGGTTAACGACCCGGCCTATTTCAAGTTCCTGAAAGACTTCGGCATAGATGCACTTGAAACCGATCGTCCGTCGGAAGCCTACCAGGTTTTCTGCAACAATGGAGTCGGCGGTTACTTCCCCGAAAAACGCATCACCGGGCAGTGGGATTTCAACCAAAACCTGAATGGAACCATTGGCTCGAAAATGACTGTAATGGGCGACACATCCGTAGTTGGGCAAAAAGTCAGATTTGGAACAACCACCGCATTTCATATCCCATCCATAGAAAATAAGGCAACAAATGTGGCTCTAATACCGGCATTCGACCCGCAACATGCCCTGCGTTTCTTCTCAAACATTGCTCCTGAAGGAATTCCCGGAGGTCTCGATTGCGACAACACTTATTCTCTGGTTTTCGATCTGCTTAAACCTGCCGGAAAAAATACATACACTACAATCCTGCAAACCAGCAACAACAACAGCGACGATGGTGACTATTTTATTTCCGGTGATAAAAATGCCATTGGAGTTCTGGAGCAATATAACGGCTCATTTGCCGACAGCACCTGGGTTAGGCTGGCTTTGGTTTTCGATCTGTATAAAGAAAGACTTGAACAGTATATCGATGGAAATTTAATCGCAACACTCTCATTACCCGACAGTAAAAATGGCCGTTTCTGCCTGAACAACAATTGGGGCGTTCAATCGTCCAATTTCTTTTCAGACAATGACGGGGAAACCAACCCCATATTTATAAGCAGTATTCAGGTGCGCAATTACGCCATGACAGCCAGCGAAGTGAAGTGGCTCGGAAAACCTAAAGCAGCTAAAATTGAATCGGTGATCCTGGCAGAAGAAGATCTTTCGTGTCCACAGTTTTCGGAAAGTGTAAAAATGGTAAAAACCAGCAACGAGTTAAGCCTTGTGGCCAATGCCGGCGATCAGGTAAACTACAAGTGGGAAATGAATGACGGTAAAGGCTGGATCGACATTCGCGGAACGGCTTTCAGAAACCAAATGTCCGGAACATTACGCATTGTTTCGTCTCCAGAACAATACAATGGTTATTTATTCCGATGCATTGCTTCTAATGACTGTAAGACAACATCTAACGAGTTTTTACTCAAATATACCACAACTTCCATTTCACTGGGACTTGACGAAAACAATACCGTTTTAGTTTACCCAAATCCATCGGATGGAAATGTCTTTGTCGATCTTTCAAAATCTTCAGGAAAGTCCGATATCTGCATCACTTCATTAACCGGAATAAAAGTACTGGAACAAAAAGACGCAAGTGGTATTTGCAGCTTTAATCTCAACCCAGGAACTTACCTCATCCAAGTTAGCAACAATCAGTACAGCTCTTGCAATAAAATACTGATCACCAGATAAAACCATCGTTCATAGGTTTTCAGAATCAAAAGTCATTTATTAAATTGGATTGCCAATATTTGTCAGTTATTGGCTGTTTTAAATAGTCCATTTAGTAAATACTTTTGGGTATGATTTTGATTAAGATTGATAAAACCAACAAGCAACCCTTGTTTCAGCAGGTTTTTGAACAACTGAAACATATGATTGAAACCGGAATACTCCGGCCAAACGAAAAATTGCCGTCGACACGTAAACTGGCCGAATTGCTCGATGTGCACCGCACCACCATCTACCGCGCCTACGAAGAACTTTGGGCTGCCGGTTATATCGAAGCAACAACTGGTTCGTATTCGCGGGTGCGCCAATCGAACCTGAAAAATGTGCCTTCTGCTTCACACGAAAACTCGATCATTGACTGGAGCAACCGGATGAACGAATCTTCAGCACGCCTTCCTGATATTGAATCGGTACAAAGAAAAGAATACGCCGGAATAATCGATTTTACTCCGCTGAGTCCGGATTCTGATTTGCTCCCGGTTGAAGATTTTCGACGATGTGTCAATCATGTGATGCTCAACGAAAAAGCTGAATTGCTGCAATACGGCAATCCACTGGGGTATGAACCGCTGCGCGAATATCTGGCCGGTCAGATGCGTCAGCATGGCGTTTCGGCCCGAACAGACGAAATCCTGCTCACCAACGGCATGCAAAACGGAATCGAACTGGTTTTCAGAATATTCACAACCGAAGGCGATTGCATAATTACCGAAACGCCAAGCTACAAAGCGGCTTTGTATTTAAGCAATTATCTCGGAATTAAAGTTATCGGAATTCCAATGACCAGCGAAGGAATGAATCTGGACA
>JAJZSZ010000259.1 GCA_021849365.1 Bacteroidota bacterium
TCTGCCATGAATTCTGTTCGGGATAATATTTAAATCCTCTCAGCGTTAACTCTTTACCTAGGTCGATTACCAGATCAACAGGAAGTTTTGTTTCTTTGCCATGGCGCCAGGCTGTTGAAATGTTTCCATCCAGAATCCGATAAGCTTTTTCATCTTGTATTCCGACAATTTTCCAGTCTTTACGGGGTAGTCCGAACTCCTCAACCGTTGCCACGCTGCTTTTCCCTGTCGATGGTTCAACCGAAATGGCGCTCACCTTTATTTTGCCTTCAGTGTTAATCGGTCCAGTGTATTTTGTCGAATTTTTGGAAGCATCTGCGCCGTCAATTGTGTAATAAATTTCAGATTCGGCATCAGCTGGGATGATAGTAACTTCACCTGTCTGATTCCTGATAATAGTTGGCGATGTAAGAATTTGCGGAGCGTTGTAAACCCCGATATTTGAAATCAACGGACAAGCTTTTGAATCGGTTACACTGAAACGTAGTTGTGTGGCTGTAACCGTTGGGAACCGCAGGATTCGTTTATAACCGATGGTTGTTGCCTTTGCCAGTTCTTTCCAGTTTCCATCGACAAAACCCTCGATGGTGAATGCTTTCACGCGTTGTCCTAACCGAATATACTCTTGAGCCATGAAACGGTTGAAAGTAGTTGGAGCACCAAAATCAATGGTCAACGATGCTGTTTTCACCTCATCATCGGTTGCCCAATAAGTATCTGTTGTTTCGTCGATGGCTTTTGCTGCCCCAAATTTCCGGCTGTTTCCGCGGGAATTACTGGCTTCGGCTTTAGCATTTTTTACGAGGGTTACGGCAAAAGCGTCCTTTAGGGCGCCTGCCAAATCAAGCGCGGCTTTTTCGTCGTTCGGATGAATCAAACCGTTTGGCATGATGGGAAAATTAAGCAGGAAAGTTCCGTTTCGCCCAACAGAATTATAGTAGGTGTCCATCAACTGAGGCAGTGTTTTCACTTTTGTGTCTTCACCCGGGTGATAAAACCACTCGGGACGAATGGAAGTGTTTACTTCAGCCGGAACCCACGAGTCACCGTTTTCCACACCATAATGCAGCATATCAAATGGCACGTCACCATTGGCATTCAGCAAACTCCAGTTGGTTTCGCCAACCCAGCCGCCTTCGGTTCCCACCCAACGCAAATCGGCACGGTCGCCACCATCGTTCCAAATAACAATTTTAGGCTGCAGTTCGCGCACAAGGTTGTAGGTATTTTTCCAATCGTAGTAGGTTGTGCGGTCGATTTTGCGGGTTTCGTTGGCGCCGCCGTAATAACCGGATCCGCCATTGGCACCATCGTACCACACTTCAAAAATATCGCCATAATTGGTAAGCAACTCTTTCAACTGATTCCTGAAATAAGTGATGTATTCCGGCTTTCCGTAATCGGCGTGGTTTCTGTCCCATGGCGAAAGATAAACTCCCAGCTTCAATCCGTATTCTTTACAGGCATCGGCCAGCTCTCGAATTACATCGCCTTTCCCATTTTTCCATGGCGCATTTTTTACCGAATATTCGGTGTACTTCGAAGGCCACAAACAAAAACCACAATGGTGTTTTGCTGTGACGATGATCCCCTTCATTCCTGCCTCTTTGCAAATGCGCGCCCATTGCCGGGCGTCGAGTTCGGTGGGATTAAACAGGTTGACATCTTCGTTGCCAAAACCCCACGATTGGTCGGTGTAGGTATTCAGCGAGAAATGCAGAAATGCATAATACTCCATTTCCTGCCAGCGCATCTGGTCTTCGGTGGGTACCGGACCAAATGGTGTCGGAGCATCCACTTTTTTGCAACCGAATTCAAACAAAGAGAGTGTGAGAATAATTCCGATGAAAAGGCAACGTTTCATTGTGTCAGTTTTTAAGGTTTAGTCAATCATTTTAATTTTTACTCGTCTGACAAACTTAAGGATGATTAACAGGTTTTACACCTTCTTTGGTTTGAATGATTTTCTGAATCGTTCCGTCAGGATTGTAATACATGTAATCCACACATATCGAACGGCGGTAACTGCCACCTGTTGGAAGTGCTCCATTGTGGTAGAAGAAGTACGACTGTCCTTTGTAATCGATAATTCCCGGGTGCGTGGTAAAGCTATTGGGTACGTTTTCCTGAATGATTCCCTGATATTCCCATGGACCTTCAAAACTTTTAGCGGTGCAGTACTCGATCATTTCGGGTTTGATACCAACACTGGCATACACCAGGTAATAAATTCCATTCCGTTTGTAAATCCAGGGACCTTCGATAAAATTTTTGATCTTTAGAAAGTTTATCGGACCATCAACTTCGGTCATGTTTTCTTTCAGTTTTAAATACCTGCAACTCAGGTTTCCCCAATACAAATAAGCCTGCCCGTCATCGTCGATAAAAACTGTCGGATCAATGTCGTCCCAGCCATGTTTTACATCAGTGGTCATTTCGTTCACGATTAACGCTTTGCCGATGGCATCCTTAAACGGGCCTGTGGGTCTGTCAGAAACCGCTACACCAATAGCCGCGCCGCCTTTGCTGTTTTCGTCGGCTTTGTGAAAGGTGGAAACGAACCAGTAAAATTTGCCGTTGCGCTCAATACACTGTGCGGCATAAGCGTCGCCGGTTGCCCACGAAAAGGTTTTTGGCGACAAGCAGGTTCCGTAATGTTTCCAGTTTACCATGTCTGTGGTTGAAAACACCTGCCAATCGGGCATTTTATAATTGGTAGCAGAAACCGAAGCCGTATCGTGACCGGTGTACAGAAACAGCGTGTCGTGATAGACCAGTGGAGCCGGATCGGCAGTAAAAATGTGTTTAATGATCGGGTTTTGTGCCTTAACCAAAGCGAAGACAAAACAAAACAAAACTGTTAAAGTGCTTATTTTCATGTTATTCATATAGCTTTTGTTATTGATAGTATTCATCAGAAGATAATTTGTTTTTAATTGCCTGATGGAACTCACATGTTGCTGAAGATTATCTTCATTAGTGTTTTTGTTCGCAGCAACATGTTCGTTTCAGTTATTCCGGAAGCGAATTATTTGCTGATGTCGCATACAAGCCAAGTAAGCAGCCTGTGAAACCACCGGCCACGTCGGTTGAGAGGATATCGCCCGAAACGGTTCCGCCGAGGTTTACAAAGTCGGTTCCATTGGTTGAGTAGCTGAACTGGTAATCGTCGTCGTTAGCCGTAACCTGCAAACGAACCGGTTTGCTGAGGTCGATTTTAGCGCTGGCCACAATTTTCGATTCCACTTCGCGGCTTCTGAATTTTCCGGCAGTGCGTTCAAGCAAAATATAGTAATCGGCTCCCTTCTTGGTGATGCCAAAAACATAGTTAAACCGTTCGCTTTGCATCGCCACCAATCCGGCCAGTTCTTTCTCCGAAGCCGGTTTATAATCGATAGTTGCCGAAAACGAGAACGTTTTGTGCATCTGTCTTAAAAACAGAGTTGAAGTAGGTTTCACTTCTTTGATATTGGCTTCAAATGGTTTTATTTTCAGCCCTTGTTTTGATGTCGAAATAAAATCCTCGCGCGGTCCGCGCAAGCCAATCCAGCGGTAATCCAGCTTTCCGGCACTGAAATCGTCTTTGAAAGTGAAGTTTCCGTTGGGAAAGAATCCATCTTGTCCGGTTTTGTTTTTGGTTATTCCGTCAGGCATTTTCAGTTTGGGTTCCAATGGTACCAGCCCGTTTTCGAATACCGGAAACTCGCCCGACCAATCAACCGGCAGAATAAAGGTTTCGCGGCCGGTGTTTACTCTTTGCTTTTCGTTTGGACGAACAGCAAGGAAAACCCCGTAATATTTTTTGTTGTCGGGTCCCAAAACCAAATCGGCATGACCGGCCCAATCCACCTTATTGACGCGGTCTTTGGGGAAATGCCTCTGTGTAAGTATTGGGTTACTTGGCGCCGGAGTGTAAGGGCCTTTCGGATTGTCGCTTTTAAAAATCACCTCGCTGTGCCAACCTCCGGTACCACCTTCGGCACACATCAGGTAATATTTTCCATCCTTTTTGTAAATGTGCGGAGCCTCAATCCAGATTGGTTTTTTGGCCAGGTCAACACCGCCATCCACAATAATTTTATCCGTTCCCGGAATGATTTTATCGGTTGTCACATCATATTCCCAAATTTTGATCACACGGTGGCCGTTGTACAACTCTTTTCCCTTATCGGGAGCATCATTATGAATGATATAAGCCTTTCCGTTATCGTCAAAGAAAAGCGAAGGATCTATCCCGTTAAAATCGAGTTTAATCGGGTCGCTCCAGCCTTTTAGCGGGTCTTTGGTTTTCACCACGATGTTGCCAAAACCGCCTGAAAACTCGGTGGTAATCATGTAAAACGTATCGTTGTTTTTGTTGTAAAGAATCTGCGGAGCATATATCCCGGCGCTAATTCCGCAATCATGCACTTCGAGTTGCGAAATACGGTCGAGCACATGGCCAATCTGTTTCCAGTTAACCAAATCTTTCGAGTGAAAGATTGGCACACCCGGGAACATCGCAAAAGTGGAAGTAACCAGGTAATAGTCATCTCCTTTCCGGGTAATGCTTGGATCAGGATAGCAACCCTGCAAAATCGGGTTATAAAACTCTCCAGGTTTCAGCGGGTTATCGGTATAAACCTTATCCTTGCCCTCGTACACAAAATTGGTGAACACAGGAGAATTGGCTAACTGGCTATATGCAGTCGCCGAAAACAAGCCTGTGAATAATATAGTAAAACCGACTATTTTGCTTTTAAAATTTGTCTTCATTAAAGTTCTAATCTCGTTATTAATAATTTATAAATTAACCATAGCACCTCTCAAAACAACAGGTTGCTGATTTCCAGGACCTCTTCCCGAACGGGCCGGAGTTTTTGGTTCGATGGTGACCAGCACATCGTTATTTTGTTCCGAAAACTTACACACAATGGTTTCCGATCCAAGAGTTTCTTCCACAAACCGACCGGTAATCTCCAGCGTTTTTTCATCGGTCCAGGCATATTGGGCAGCTACTTTTATTACGGGCTTTAAAATGGAATAACTGGCGTCAACCGATTTGGAAAAATTGTTGCGAGGAGGAGCTAAAAGCGATGCTGACAAAGTATTAGAAACCTGCCACTCTTTGCCGCCAACTTTGATTGACGAGACCGAATTGTCTCTTTTAATGGCAAACGTGCAATCGCCATTTTTGAACGAGAAATAGACCGATTGAATTTTATTCTCGTTCTCAGAAAGAATAAATTCTTTTCCGGAAACTGATTTTTCAAAACTTGATTCTGATGATTTTTCAAATCCGGGCTTGATGGTTAATGCCGATGCCTTTTTAACCATTTCCTCCTGAAGCGCAGGAGCTGCCGCCAAAGCTTTGTCCGATTTAATGGCAGGAATCAGGTATTTATGAATCAGGTCGAGTTGTTTTTGGGTGTTGGTATTGTTGGCCGTGAACACCACGATGGCATCTTTATCGGGAATAAGAACCACAAACTGGCCTCCCATTCCATCGAGCCTCACGGTGTTGTTTTTGCCACGCCACATTTGGTAAGCATAACCCTGTCCCCAGTCGCTCAAACTCCTTTTTTCTTCAGGTTCATCCGAATTTTTAATCTGGAAAGCTGTCGCCTCTTTTATCCACTCTTTCGGAATCAATTGTTTGCCGTTCCAAACTCCGCCATTCGAAAGCAACTGACCGAATTTAGCCAGATCTTCCGTACGAAGTCGCAAGCCAATCATTCCCATTGAAATTCCCTGCGGATTCAGATCCCAGTCGATTCCGCGGATTCCAAGCGGTTTGAAAATCCGGGGCATGAGGTAATTAAAAACTGTTTCACCGGTAACCTGCTGAACGATGGCCGAAAGCATAAAAGTGGCCATGTTGTTGTATTTAAATACGGTGCCCGGTTTATACTTTGGCGCTGTCGATAAAAACAAGGTTATCCAATCGCCGTTTGCGCTCCATGCGCTTGGTTCGGGATCCTGCCCAGCCGACATGGTCAACAAGTCTTTTATCGTCATTCCTTTCATGTATTCACTGATAGAGTCGGGCAACGAATACGGGAAGAAACTGATGATTTTATCGGTTACTTTCAGCCTGTTTTCCGAAACGGCAAGCCCGACTGCTGTGGCGGTAAATGTTTTACTGGCCGAAAACATGATGTGTTTATAATCAGGTCCGTAGGGTTTCCACCAGCCTTCTGCAATTACTTTTCCATGCCGGAGCATCATAAAACTATGATTTTCGAGGCCACTTGTATCGGCAGCATTAATAAAATCAATAATTCCTGCTGAAGAAACTCCTTCCAGTTCGGGAGTGCTTCGCGGAAGTTTACTGACTTCCTGTGCTAAAGCAACCGGCTGCAGGCGCGTCAAGCAAGCAATTACCAGTGCAATTAGAAATAGTTTTTTCATGGTGATTTGGTTTTGGTTGAGTATTAGGCTTATGTCAATAAAAATGATTGTCGTTCAAAATTTAAATAGCTATTATCGAGACTATTCTATTGATCTATAGCAGTTTGTAAACTCCGATAATTACATAGGGTTCTTCATTGGGTTTTAGCTGAGGAATTGTAAGCGTTCCCAGGAAAATGGCATGGTTCAGATAGTCGTATTTGCTGTCGGTTGGAGCTTCCAGATCGATAACGGATCTCACATAAAAACCACCTTCCTCATCTTTGGCAGGAACATGCATTAATGCCTGATTAATTACCTGTATCACAACACCATCATCGGTTTTCAAAAGATAGCGTGCATTCAGTTCGGTATCACCATCGGGACGAACCAATTGCCAATCTTCACCGCCGGACAATACTTCGCCCTTGATTTTCGGACCGCTAAATGTTCCCCCGGTAATCGGGATAACCCTTCTGACTCCACGTTTGCTTTCG
>JAJZSZ010000260.1 GCA_021849365.1 Bacteroidota bacterium
TATATTTCCGGTCGGGTGCTTCGTAGAACTTAATCTGGAAAATATTTGTAACTCTGGTGTACCGCGTGCTGTCGTGGGTTAACGTATCGTTGTCGTATCTGTTTTTGAAGAAGTCTTTGGGATCAGTTTTGGTGAATCCACGTTTGTTATTCGACAGCTCGAATTCGTGCATGAACCCAACACGCGGAATGAAACTTTCTTTGATGTTTGCAGCCGAGTCAGCCTCAATTGTTTTTCCGAGGCGGTATTCGTTCACGGTGTAAATGTTGTTGTTCTGCAACTTGTTCAGCGCATCATCCATTTTTACACTGTAGTTCTCGGTTGGCTCCGAGTCGGTAATTGTCTGATTGGCCTCGAGTCCGCCGTTTTCCTGTCCTTGCAGCCGGTTGAAAATTATATTCGAGTGAGACAGAAAATTGTTTGAAGTATAGGAAGAAATCAGCCCAAGGTTATGGAACTTATTCAGCTGATTCAAATACTGCCCCTGCGATTTAGTCTGGTTGTAAATGAATCCGAAATTGAATTTTTTGTTCACATTTTGAGTGAGGAACACATTAAAGCGGGTTTCGTTTTTCTTCAGCCTGTTTTCGCTTTGGCTGTAGTCGAGCAACGAATAAGGGGTAGTCGTGTTGAAATACCTGATTTGAGATGGAGTCAGCCAGTAGGCATCAAACGAGCGGGTGAAATAAAAGTCGGAGCTGTAAGTGCGGTTGAAAAAGTCGTTTGAAATATAAGCTCCGCCATTGTTCCCGGTAAAAGTATTGCTGATGCTTTTCTGATAAATGGGCTGATACACGTGGTAAAAGGTAAGTGTTGTATCTAAGTCCTTTCGTTCAATCAGCGAGCCCTGATCATGAATCTCCCAGGTTTTAATGTGCGATGGGACTTTAGGTTTTTCAGGTGTTTTGTTTCTTTTTGATGAGGTTTCGGAATCGGAACCTGAATTTACGCCCGAGTTATTTTGGCGATTCATGTTCGAAACACCCTGTCTGACCTGGGCATCAACCTGGGAAACAAGCAGTACTGCTGCTATAATTATGTAGATATATTTTTTTAACATCGGCGCAAAGATAATTAAAAAATGAAGTTCAGATTTGATTTTGAGGGGATCGTTAGAGCTTCAAAATTAGTACTGAAAATTGGTCATCTTACTTTTTGTCTCTGTTAATAAACGGGACCATTGGGAAATATAATACTGAAATTCGGAAATCTTTTTACTTCATGTAATATTTGCCTGTAAACCAGATTGGTAAATCATATATTGTGCAGGTTTTCTTTTTGGTTAAAGCAAGGAAAAACTGAATAAGTTTTCAACCAAATGTTGTTAGTTAATGTCGGTCTTGCGGGGTCACAATCGACCCTTGTTTTCTTTATATTTGTTGCAAATTGGAATGAAATATGATGCCGAATTATGATGAAGGTTCAATAAAAA
Source organism: Bacteroidota bacterium (assembly GCA_021849365.1). GTDB lineage: Bacteria > Bacteroidota > Bacteroidia > Bacteroidales > Prolixibacteraceae > Aquipluma. Next base: position 1,433 of record JAJZSZ010000260.1, read on the forward strand.
CGCTTGATTGGCAGGAACATATCAGGAAAAGACCTGGTATGTATATTGGAAAATTGGGCGATGGCTCGGCGAGCGATGATGGGATTTATGTTTTGCTGAAAGAAGTAATGGACAACTCCATCGACGAGTTTATGATGGGGAACGGAAAGAAGATTGAAGTCAAGGTCAGCAATGAACTGGTAACTGTGCGCGATTATGGTCGGGGTATACCGTTGGGAAAGCTACTTGATGTAGCTTCGAAAATGAATACCGGGGCAAAATACGATTCCGAAGTATTTAAAAAATCGGTTGGGTTAAACGGGGTAGGTATCAAGGCTGTAAATGCTTTGTCGAGTCATTTTCTGATCAAATCATTTCGCGAGGGAGAAGTTAAGGAAATTCATTTCAGCGAAGGAATTCTAAAGGAAGAGTTTGATGTGGTGCCTACCGACCAGGCAAATGGCACTTTCGTTGCGTTTACTCCTGACGTGAATGTTTTTAAAGGATATCATTTTATTGACGATTATGTTGTCAATATGATGAAAAACTACTCGTTCCTGAATGCTGGGCTAACGCTTGAGTTTAATGGTGAGCGTTTTCATTCGAAGAACGGGCTGAAGGACTTGCTGGAAGAAAACCAGGAAGCCGAATCACTCTATCCGGTGATCCACCTGAAAGGGAACGACATCGAAGTCGCCATCACCCACGGAAACCAGTATGGCGAAGATTACTATTCGTTTGTTAACGGGCAGCATACCACCCAAGGTGGAACTCACCTGGTTGCATTCCGCGAAGCCATTGTTAAAACTATCCGCGATTTTTACAAAAAGGATTTTGATCCCTCGGATATTCGTGCTTCAATTATTGCAGCCATAAGTATAAAAGTTGAGGAACCTGTATTCGAATCGCAAACCAAGACAAAGCTCGGATCTAAAGATATTGGTCCCGACGGGCCAAGTGTGCGGAACTTTGTAGCCAATTTTGTACAAAAGGAACTCGATAACTATCTTCATAAAAACCCTGATGTATCTGAAGTTCTGCTTCGGCGTATTCAGGAATCGGAGCGCGAGCGCAAGGCTATTTCGGGCATTAAAAAACTTGCTAAGCAGCGTGCAAAAAAAGCGAACCTGCATAACCGCAAACTTCGCGATTGTCGTGTGCATTTGAACAGCACCAGTGAGTTGCGTGAGAATTCTTCGATTTTTATTACCGAAGGTGATTCGGCGAGTGGTTCAATTACCAAATCGCGCGATGTGAATACTCAGGCCGTTTTTAGCTTGCGTGGAAAACCATTGAATACCTTTGGATTATCCAAAAAAATTGTATACGAAAACGAAGAATTCAACCTGTTGCAGGCTGCGTTGAACATCGAGGAAAGCATGGATGATCTTCGGTACAACAAAGTGATTATTGCTACCGATGCCGACGTTGACGGGATGCATATTCGCCTGCTGCTCATTACATTCTTTCTGCAATTTTTCCCCGAAATTGTTCGTCGCGGGCATCTATACATTTTCCAAACTCCGCTTTTCAGGGTTCGGAATAAAAAGGACACTTATTACTGTTACACAGATGAGGAGCGAGTTACAGCCATTCAGAAATGTGGAAAAGCTGCCGAAATCACCCGGTTTAAAGGGTTGGGAGAGATTTCGCCTGATGAGTTTAAAAACTTTATTGGTCCTGATATCAGGCTCGATCCGGTAATTATCAAGAAGCATGAATCGGTAGCACAGATGCTCGAATATTATATGGGAAAAAATACCCAGGAACGTCAGGATTTCATTATTGAAAACCTGTATGTTGAAAAGGACGAATTTTAGACTGGCGCCAATAATCTGATCGCAAAAAACAATGACTGAAGAAAATATCAATAAGGAAGAAATCCAGAAAGACAAGATTACCTATTTGCCGGGCATGTACCGTCAGTGGTTTCTCGATTATGCTTCGTATGTTATTCTCGAACGTGCCGTTCCGTATGTGGAGGATGGACTGAAACCTGTTCAGCGCCGTATCCTCCATGCCATGAATGTGATGGATGACGGGCGCTTCAACAAGGTGGCTAATATTATTGGGCAAACCATGCAGTACCATCCGCATGGAGATGCTTCTATTGGTGATGCGCTAGTTCAGTTGGGGCAGCGCGAATTGCTTGTCGATTGCCAGGGAAACTGGGGAAACCTGCTTACAGGCGACGGGGCTGCTGCTCCGCGTTACATCGAAGCTCGTTTGTCGAAATTTGCGCTCGATGTGGTTTTCAATCCTAAAACCACCAACTGGAAACTGTCGTACGACGGGCGAAATAGGGAGCCAATCTCGCTTCCGGTAAAATTTCCGCTTCTGCTGGCTCAAGGTGTTGAGGGTATTGCTGTGGGGTTGGCCTGTAAAATTCTTCCACATAACTTCATCGAGCTGATTGATGCTTCGATTGCCTATTTGCGTGGTGAAGATTTCGTGCTATATCCTGATTTTCCTACGGGTGGATCAGGTGATTTTGCCCGTTACAACGATGGAATTCGCGGTTCTTCAATAAAAGTAAGAGCTAAAATCGAAAAACGCGACAGCAAGACTTTGGTTATTACCGAGATCCCTTTTGGACGAACAACTTCGTCACTTATCGAGTCCATTATAAAGGCTAACGACAAAGGCAAAATAAAAGTCAGGAAGATTGATGATAATACGGCAGATAAGGTTGAAATCATGATTCATCTGGTTCCCGGAATGTCGTCGGACAAAACCATTGATGCGCTTTATGCTTTTACCGACTGTGAGGTTTCCATTTCTCCCAACTGTTGTGTCATCGAGAACGATAAACCGAAATTCATTGGCGTCAGCGAGATTTTAAGAATTAATACCGACCAAACTGTTGCTCTTTTAAAGCTTGAACTTGAAATCAGAAGAGCAGAGCTTGAAGAAGCCTGGCATTTTTCATCGCTCGAAAAGATTTTTATCGAAGAACGAATTTATAAAGACAAGGAATTTGAGCAAGCCGAAAATATGGACATTGCAGTTGCCCATATCGATAAAAGGCTTGTGCCATGGAAACCAAAACTTAAGCGGGAAGTTACCCGTGAGGATATCCTGAAACTGATGGAAATCCGTATGGCACGAATTCTGAAGTTCAACACGGATAAGGCAAACGACCATTTGTTGGCCATTGAAGCTGAAATCGAAGAAATAAATAATAAGATTGAAAACATCATTCCATATACCATCGAGTGGTTCGAACGTCTGAAAACCAAATACGGAAAAGGACGTGAACGCCGTACTGAGATTCGGAATTTTGAGAATATTATTGCTACCAAGGTTGTTGTAGCCAACGAAAAGCTTTATGTCGATCGCGTGGAAGGCTTTATGGGAACCGGCTTGAAAAAAGCCGAATATGTTTGCGATTGTTCCGACATCGACGATGTTATTGTTTTCAGGAAGGATGGAACATACCTGGTGACCAAGGTTACCGAAAAGGCATTTATTGGTAAGAATATCCAGCATTTGGCAGTATTCAAGAAAAACGATACCCGTACAATTTACAACGTAGTTTACCGCGACGGTAAAAACGGGTTTTTCTTTATGAAACGCTTTGCAGTTACCGGCGTCACCCGCGATAAGGAGTACGATCTGACACAAGGAACACCGGGATCGAAGATTGTGTATTTCAGCGAAAACCCAAATGGAGAAGCCGAAGTCTTGAGGGTCACCCTGAAGCCAAAACCTCGTATCAAAAAGCTGATCTTCGAGGTTGATTTCAGCGAATTGGCCATTAAGGGCCGTGCTTCAATGGGAAATATCCTGACCAAGTTCGAAATTCATAAGATTGCGTTGAAAGAAAAAGGAGTTTCAACGCTGGGTGGTCGCAAAATCTGGTTCGACGAAGATGTCTTCCGCCTGAATTCGGATAACCGGGGTAAGTATCTTGGAGAATTTAGCGGCGACGATTTGATTCTTGTTATATACAAAACCGGTGAATATCTGCTTTGTAATTTCGATTTGTCGAATCACTTCAACGACGGGGTTTTGCTTATCGAAAAGTTCAATCCTAAGAAAGTACTTACGGCTGTATATTTCGATGCAGAACAGGGGTACTACTACGTAAAACGCTTCCCGATAGAGGAAGCATTGAACCGTGAAGTTGGTTTTATTGGTGAATTCCCTGGAAACCGACTTGTAAGCTTTACATGGGTTGGACATCCGCGCCTCGAGCTTGTATTTGGAGGTAAAAACGAAGGCCGTGAACCTGAAGTGGTAGACGTGGACGAATTTATTGGTGTTAAGTCGCATAAAGCAAAAGGGAAACGCTTGTCGATATATGAAATACAGACCATTAATGAACTCGAACCGACTGTCCCTGATACGGAGGAGGAAGATGAACCGGCTGATGAAGAAGCAAAGGGCGATATTGTGATTCCGACGTTTGAGGATCTTTTTAATGGAGACAATCCTTCCGGACCTGACGAAACACCCAATCAAATGTCGCTTGAATTTTAGCAGTTTGCCCAACGAACAGATTTTACAGTATTGACAGTTTTTAGAAATTATGAGAATTTTCCTGATTGGATTTATGGGGTGCGGAAAATCGACGATGGGACGCTCGCTGGCCACATCGCTGGGGTTAACCTTTGTCGATTTGGACACTTATCTCGAAGAACGGTTTTTTAAAACCATTCCCCAGATTTTTGCTGAAGAAGGAGAAGATGCATTCAGGAGAAAGGAACGAAAAGTATTGGAAGAAGTTGCTGCTTTCGATAATGTAATTGTGGCGACTGGTGGCGGTGCTCCTTGCTTTTTCGATAACATGGATCTGATGAACAGGTCTGGCTTTTGCATTTTTCTGGATGTCGATATTGAAACACTCATTTACCGATTGACTCACGCCCGCATAGAACGTCCGTTGATTAAAGGAAAATCGCCCGATGAATTACGCGAATTCATCGATGGACTAATGCAAAAACGCCGTCCGTTTTACGAAAAGGCACATTATATTCTTACCGGTAAAGAAATCCTTGCAGAACAGGTTATTGAGCTGGTAAAGAAGAAGGATTAAATCGGGAATAACTTCATTTAAAACTTTGGCGATGGTCGAAATTTGTGCGCTGGCATCGGGAAGCAACGGGAATTGTTATTACATAGGAAATGAGCAGGATGCAGTGCTGATTGATGCCGGAATTTCGTGCAAGCAGATATTGAACCGCATTGGCGAGGCCGGTCTGGATGCGTCGCGCATTCGTGGAATTGTGGTCAGTCATGAGCATACTGACCATGTCAGTGGAGTCAGGGTTTTGAGCAAGAAATTAGGAATTCCGGCATGGTTCAGTCAGGGAACATACAATGCATTGCGCGAAACTGAGCAACCCGAACGGTATCATATTTTTGATCCGGAGAAACCTTTCCCAATCGGAACTTTCAAAATTCATCCTTTCCTGAAAAATCATGATGCTGCCGAACCTTGTTCCTTCCGTA
>JAJZSZ010000261.1 GCA_021849365.1 Bacteroidota bacterium
ATCGGTTGACATTAAAATCCATCCTATTCAGCGCTTGAATGTCCCGGACGAATACATGGGACATAAGTTCAGCAAGGAAGAAAAAGGGGCTTTATTGAATGACAGAAACTTGGGCAAAACCATTGAACTGACAGGACGGGATGGAAAAAAGGACAACTATTACCTGGCCATTGATTCCAAAACCAACGAACTGATCCCGCTTCGGACCAAAATGATCCAGGTACCGGAAAAGATCAAGGGAGCAACCCTTTCGTCGGAGCAAAAAGAAAAGCTGGCTTCCGGACAAAAAGTAACTGTTGACGGAATGATGGGCAAAAATGAGAAGAAGTTTTCGGCCACGCTTCAGGTTGATGCAGCGTCCCGAAAAATTGGGTTTTCCGATTTCAAACAGGAAAAGCAGGGGCAATCAGAATCTGCCAAACAGGATGCTCCTGAAGCAAAAAAACAAGGAGCCAGGCAAAAAGTGGGTTAAATAAATACAGGTCTCATTTCAAGAACGGAAGGGGAAATGCTGAAAAGGTTTCCCTTTCTTTTTGGCAAAAAGATGAGAGTTAAAGAGAATCAAAATCAAAGTGAAAAGCAGAAAATCAGGGAGGGAATCTAATTCAAAGAGGGGAATGCAAGATGTGTTTTTGTTCCACAAAAACGAACCGAAATTTTCCTTCGTAGCATTCCCCTCATAACCTGAAAGGTTGATCGAAATGATTCCCCTCTTTGCAGTTTTAGCAGGTTCAAAATCAGGTACAGAAAAACGATAAATCCATTCAAGCAAACCATGAGGCCAGAAACCCCGGAGGATAAAAAGCTGGAAGAAGGAATCCGAATCCGTATGACCAGAAAGGAAAAGGAACTTCTGACTGAACGCTGCCGGAAGGAAGGCTATCAGACTATAAGTGATTTTGGCCGGGCCAAACTGTTGCGAAAACGGGAAATTCGAAAGATCGAGGCCAGCAAAGAATTTTCAGAATTAATGGTGCAGATGGATTTTGAGCTGAACAAGATTGGGGTCAACCTGAACCAGATTGCAAAAAAACTGAATACCTACCTCGGATACCAACTGGATCGTGAAGACAAACAAACCTTGAATAACTCTTATGAACTACTGAAAAAATGCTTTATGCTTTTACAAAAGTATATAGATCATATTCCGTAATGAGTAACCACAAAAAATCAAAGAATGGTTATTGTCATCCACCAGGCATCGAGTACCTCGAATGCCTTTTTTTATAATGAGCGAAAGGCAAAAGAAGGAAATGCCACTTTTTACCACAGCCGAAATACACCTTCTGCAAATCCGTTTATTTACTCATCTCAGCATCGCTTCCAGATTTTTAAACGCATTGAGGATTCAAATACCAGAGTTAAAAATAAAGGGTTGCACATGTCATTTAATCCAACCATGAATGATATGATCCGAATGGGAGAAAAGGGGATTCGAGCTGAACTTGACAATCTGATGAAACAACTCGGATATGGAAATCAACCCTATCTGGTTTACCGACATGCGGATATTGACAGGGTACATTTTCATATTGTATCAACCAGGATTGATAAGCAAACCGGCAAAAAAATCAAAGACAATTTTGAAAAGGAGAAAGTCCAGAAGTTCATTAAGGAGCTGGAACAAACCCACCAGTTAAAGAATGATGAGCCAAAGGAAAAGATTAATCTGAAATTCACCAAGTATAGCAATAACCTGAAGCAAAATCTTGAAAGCCTATTCACCGAACTCAACCGCATGGATTTTATTACCAGCAAACAGATGTATAATGATGCGTTGAAACTATTTCATATTGAAGTAAGGCAGGTCCCCAAAGGGCATGTGGTATTTGTAACTGATGAAAACGGAAATCCGATTCGCCATCCGATTAAAATGTCAGATTTTGTGGAAAAGCCGAGGTTTTTTCAGTCGGAAGAGAAAGCTGAGAAAATTGCCCTTGCTGTTGGTTATACTATGGACAAATCAGACAACAATATAACGAATCGTCTGGCAAATTCCAGAATGTTTGCTGATTTACTAAGGTTGATACCAATGTATTCAGGAAATATTGAGCATAAAAAGAAAAAACTATTGCTGAAGAAAAGGAAAGGGCTAAGAAGATAATAATTCACCTGTGTGCAACTAATTGTTATCAATCTATATGATATTTGGCAAGTTATTATTGCGCAGTATTGCCACCAATATTCTCATTTTTTATGCAGAGAGATTTTGATCAATATGTTGTTGCAGAACTGATCTCATTTGTTCTATAAACTTGGTCTGTTCAGTCTTCCTTTGTTGGATCTCAGTATAATACCTATATACTTCTTTTTCGAGATTCAGGTTAAAAATCTGGAAGAATAGTTTGGTTAACTCTTTAATCGTAACTTTCCCGTTATTAATCACTCGCGAAAAAAATAGAGCATAAATCAGTTCCACCATATCTATTTTGGAGCCTGTCCAGCTGAATTGCCCGAATAATAGAATTTGATTGGGTTGTTCCTGATTATCCATTCGATTGATCTCTTGGGTAAGGTATTCCACCAGCAAATCATTCGCCATTAAAACAGAAAAAGTATGATCCTGCCAAGTATTAAACTGTTCATCCATCAAATATTGGCTTCCTCTTAGTTCAACGGGAATTTCATCTCGTTCACGCACAAAGTAAAGACTATCTAAATAAGTAAATCCACAATTATAGTATTGAATGCTGCTGGCGTTCTCCTCCATGAAAATCTGAATCTCATCCATTTTCACTTTCATATAACGTTTTATTCTTTCTGAATCGTATTTTGTCCGAAAGCTCTCAATTTCGAATACAGACTGATAAAACAGAAGCCGACTGTAAGCCATGGGCTTGATCTCTTTGAAAAAGCGGATTTCCGAAGTAATATCTGGGAACCCCTGATTAATAACTATCCATCTTAACTCTACCAAGGCAATACGGCAGCGCCTAATTGCCGTTTTTGCTGTGTTCAGCATACTCTCGGAGGTCATCGTAATTCGTTTCAAGTCGGCTTCCAACTCGGTAATGATTTGGGAATACTGTTCCATACCCAAAAATTCTAGTTTAATTAAAAATGTAGGGGATAGCAATCCAATCTTCTTCAACGATTGGAATTAAGAATGTCCGTCATTCTCTTTCTTAGATGAATGAAATTTAAATAAGGCTTCGATCGTTGTCTTCGACGATTTGGTAATTCATCGAAAGTTCTATATCAATAATGAAAAGAAATTTCCGGAAATGGTTATTATGCCCCAATTGGATAATCGGAGCAATAATGCATTTTATTATGAAAGTCTTACGAAAGTATTAATAGAGTCTCGTGATAAGAACTATATTTCGGGTTTTATGAACCCGATTGGATGCTAACTATTTAAGGTTCAGCCTTCCATTTATCCAATTGACCACGTTGGTTTTGGGCAAAAAAACTCAACATCCTTAAAGAAATGCATCAGCTTACTTCGAAGAGTTCAGAATCAATAACTCAAAATGTTAAAACACGGCCACAACATTGTTCATTATCTATATTCATTTCAAGATCAAAAGGTTCTATGGGATGTATGCTAAGCCTTTAACTAATTCTAAAATTGTGGATAATTGAATATTTCTTTACCTTTTTCAATTTTGTTGATATTGCTATGATCTAAATTCCAATTTTGCACCAATTGCCGAAAACTAAGATCTTGTTTTGTTCTAGAATGGTCTAAATGATTTCCAAAATGATGGAGAAATCCATTTTAACATCAAAATTACCATCAGCTGTGCCTTTGAACTTAGTTTTATGGTTTCATTTTTCCATCTAAGTGTGCATAATATTTATCAAAATCAAAAAGAATATCTAATAAATCTTTAGGGTGAATACGTAAACCTGTCGCAATATCAATAAAGGTACTTAATTGGCAGTCAATTCTATTATTTGCTACATCACTAATTCTAGCAGCAGTAGTATCACATCTTTCTGCAATTTGCGCGTATGGGGTTTCTCCTTTTGCTTCTTTAATTCTTTTGGCAATTAATTCCTTTATTATCTTGGTCTGATATTCATTCATAATTGCATAGTTTTAACGCAATTTGAATTTTACTTTTAATAAATTCATTACCGAATTCAGTAATGAATTGTGAATTTTATTATATTTGCCTAGTCATTACATCTGAAAGATGTAATTTTGCGATACTTCGACAGAAAAAATATTAGAAGCATTCGCTTAGAATCTCGGACTGAAAACTGGCACTTTTCTTTTGCAACGAGAGGATAAGTAATAAAGGCTCACGACCTAGGCGTGGGCTCTCTTATCGTTGCAAGGTATTGCCAGTACCCCAGTTCGGTAAGTTGAGTCCGCGCCTTTTTTGTTCCACGCGCTTACCTAAAAATAGACTCATCTTTCCGGCTTACATCATGTTTGCACTCACATGATGGTACTTAAATGATACTTCAACTAAAAACCAAAGTTGCCTTTGATAAAATAAGCAAAGAACAAAGCAAAAGCCCGCTACAACAGTTTGGCGACGTGCAGCAGGCTTAGACGTTAACTAATTCGATTGTCATCAATTAACATCGCAATTTATGAAAAACTTTCTATACAGGGAAGATCATGACCCTGTATGCCCTGCTTTCAACGATTATTATAAAATTTATGCCAATCCGCAACAACGCATCAGCTATGTTCAAGGGTTGCATCATCAATGCTTTACATGCCTTGGCTCATCTATGCTATTGGTGTTTTTCCAGTGCCACAAGCAGATGTTGTACCGCAACAAAATCAAATCGCCCGAATAGTGATCCTTCCTGACTTTTATAACCCCCTCCAACATATAAATCCATTTACCAAACTTCAAATCTGAATATCCATGCAAAAAGATAAAACCTATTCGCTGAAGCTTCTTCGTTTGTTGTTTCTGGTCTGCCTGACCGCTCTGTTTTTTGTAACCCATGCCAAAGCTCAGACCATTACCGTAACCGGCCGGGTAAGCGACCCGCAAGGCCAGCCTTTGCCCAGCGTTACCATTATCATTAAAGGAACACCCTCGTTTGGTACCACCACCGGTGCCGACGGGCGTTACACGCTCAAAGGCGCACCTCCCAACGCGGTGCTTTCCTTCTCCTTTATCGGGTTTAAAACCCTGGAAATACCCGTTAACGGCCAGAAACAAATCGACGTACAACTGCAGGAAGACATCACGGCCCTTTCCGAAATAACCGTCAATGCCGGGTATTACGCAGTTAAAGAGCGTGAGCGCACCGGCAGCATTGCCAAAATAACGGCCAAGGAAATTGAAGACCAGCCGGTAAGCAACGTGCTTTCGACTGTCCAGGGCCGTATGGCAGGGGTCAGCATCACCCAGAACAGCGGTGTTCCCGGCGGCGGCTACAACATACAAATCCGTGGCATCAACAGTTTACGCGCCGATGGTAACTATCCCATGTACATTGTCGATGGCGTACCGGTATCAGCCAATGCCGGTTCTGTTTTGTCCGGAATTACGTTTCCTTCCAATGGCGAAATTAATCCGCTGAATGCCATTAACCCAAACGACATCGAAAGCATCGAAATCCTGAAAGATGCTGATGCTACGGCCATCTACGGTTCGCGCGGCGCCAACGGGGTCATCCTTGTTACTACCAAAAAAGGGAAAGCCGCAGGTAAAACTGCGTTTAGTATCAACAGCAGCTACGGGATCAGCCGGATAACGAACCGGATGGAAATGATGAACACACAGCAATACCTGGACATGCGCCGACAGGGGTATGCCAACGACGGCATCACCAAATACCCGTCCAAAGCCTACGACGTCAACGGCGTCTGGTCACAGGAACGATACACCAACTGGCAGGATGAACTGATCGGCGGAACCGCCGAAAATAAAACCATCCAGCTTTCCATCAGCGGGGGCAGTCAGCAGACCAGTTTCCTGGTAAGCGGCAGCCACAACGAACAAACTACCGTGTTTGGCAACGGTTTCAGGTACAAAACCGATAACCTGTCTGCGAGCCTGAACCACCGCTCCGTCGATAACAAGTTTACAATGGATGCCACCGGCCTGTTTTCCGACCAGTCCAATAACCTAGTACAAACCGACATCACCAAACAATCGCTGCTACTCAGCCCCAATGCTCCTGCCTTATACAATGCCGATGGCAGCCTGAACTGGGAGAAGAACACCTTTACCAACCCGGTGGCTGCCTACAACAGCACCTATTCCTACGGCAGCAAAACGTTTAACATCAACCTCAACCTACGTTACGAGTTGTTACCATCGTTGTATATCAAGCTGAACGGCGGAATAAGCTACCAGGCTTTCGAAGATTTGCTGCTCTATCCCAGCACCATGTACAACCCGTCCTACGGGATCACACCATCCAGCTCAACGGCTTATAAAAGCCAGAACCAGCGTTATTCGTACCTGCTGGAACCCCAGTTAAGCTACAAATACAAGGCTGGCGATCACGAAATTGACCTGCTCGCCGGAAGTACTTACCAGCGGACAAAGAATACAGAAATGCGTGTGCTGGGCTCGGGGTTTGAAAGCAATGCCCTGATCACCAACCTCTCGGCAGCCAACAATGTCTGGGTGGACAGCGATGTACTGACACAATATAAATATGCAGCCCTGTTCGGGCGCATCAATTACCAGTATAAGAACAGGTACATCATCAACCTCACCGGGCGCAGGGATGGTTCCAGCCGTTTCGGGCCCGACAACCGGTTTGCCAGCTTCGGTGCCATCGGCGCTGCCTGGCTCTTCTCAGAAGAAAGTTTTATCAAAGAACGGTGGAGCTTTCTAAGTTCCGGGAAACTCAGGGGAAGCTACGGGCTTACCGGCAGCGACCTGATCGGCGACTACCAGTACCTCGACACCTATACCGTCAGCAGCACCGGTT
>JAJZSZ010000262.1 GCA_021849365.1 Bacteroidota bacterium
GCTGAAACCCGATTGTCGCCTCCAATTTGCTTTGACCAATGAAAAAACGGTTGTCCCAAACCGCCTTGTAATGGTTTATTTTCTGGAAGGGTGCATTGGGTTGATATGAATGGAAATCGGAATTATCTGCAATTTCGGTGTTTGCTTTCAGAAATTTTCCGCTCAGGCTGTCGCGTTCACCTTCAACAATACCGGGTTTCAGGGCATACATACTCAAATGCAAATGAGAGAAACCCCAGCTTCGGTTGATGCCCAGCGTGGTATTGATTGCCTGCTCCCGAAATCCGGAATTATACACGAAGCCGTCGTATTTATTTTGATAGGCATGAGCTATTTTGTTGCTGTAGCGCATTTCCCAGCTTAGTCCGTTTTTATTTCCGGATAGATTTACAGAATTATTTACCAGCCCGTTGTTGGTTTGGTAGTTCGAGCTGATGTTTCCCTTGACTGAACCTTCTGGCTGAGTTGGTGCCGAAATCATGTTGATCACTCCGGCCATTGCATCGGAGCCATAAGCCAGACTGGCCGGACCTTTCAAAATCTCGACCCGGTTCACCGTGTTTTCGTCAATCTCGATACCGTGTTCGTCGCCCCATTGCTGTCCTTCCTGTCGGATACCATCGTTTACCACCACTACCCGGTTGTAGCCCATTCCGCGAATCACCGGTTTCGAGATTCCCGATCCGGTGGTGATTTGCGCTACTCCCGGAACTTTGGTGAGTGCATCTATAATGTTGCTCGAAGCGTTTTGCAGCATTTGCGTGTGGGGCACAATGGCGATAGGCGAGGGCGTCCGGTTGTTTTCGATTCCACCCGACTGACCGGTAACTACCACTTCGCTGATTTCGGTTACCGATTCTTCCAGCGTGAAGTTGAATGATTGTGTGGTGGTTAAATCAATGGTTTCGGTAACCATTTTGTAACCCATAAACCTAGCCTGAACCAGCAGTTTTGTGGCAGGTAGCTTGTCGATGAAGTAGGTGCCGTTGGCCTGGGAGATAGTCCCGGTTTTCAGGTCGGGAAAATAAATACTGACGCCGGGCAAAGGTTCTCCGGTTGACTTATCTGTTATTTTTCCGCTGAGGCTGGCTTTGCCTGCGGCATATTCGGGTAATGAAAAGGCTGAGCTGATCAGCAGAAAGTTGATCAGAATCAGATATATAATTTTTTGATACATGGTATAATTCTTAATTAAAATGTTGGATATGCATAGCAACAACCGGCTTCGAAAAACGCAAGACAGTACTTTGCATAAACCTTTAATGGCGATTTACCTGTGTGAAATCACTAGGTTAAAATGTTGTACAACGGATTGATTTTAAGCTACAGGCGGCGCGCGCAGCGAAAAATAGAGAATGAAAGAAACATACCTGATTGGTGGTTCAGGTGAATTAAATACAGAAAGAATTTGTGACTCAACGGAAAGTTGAATGGCGTGATCGGCTACAAAATTGTAGAATTCGAAATCGCAAACCGGACAGTGATTTTCAGGATGATCTACACAGGCGGAGGCACAGCATTCGTGCAACAGCGGTTCACTATGATGGACGTGAAAAGTTTTGCTTACCAGCGGATAGGCCAGTAAAAGCAGGTGAACAAAAATCAGCCTGATCAAATTATTTCGGTGTCTTCTTTTCACGGTTCACAAAACAGGTAAATCAGCGAAAAGTTCAGGCCTGATAAACAGGTTCGGAATTATCCTTCCGGCGTCGCCAGTTGATTTGAGCCAGGAATAAGCCTGATATTACAATTGCAATTCCCACCATTTGGTGAAAATTAAGTCGGTCGCCCAAAATGATGAAGGCGATGATGGCTACGCAAACCGGGATGACATTGATGAAAATATTCGATTTGTTGATGCCGAGAGTCCGAATACTGTAGGTAAACAGGATGAATGCGAACGTTGATGCAAAAATTGCCAGCTTAACAATGGCTGCAAACGATTTCATATTGAACGGAATCTGCAAAAAATCATTCATTTCGAGGCCAAGCCAAAATGGAAGAAAGAATACGGCTCCAATCAGGTTTTGATAGGTGATAATGGTAAACGTGTTGTACCTGTGCGAAATGCCTTTCAATACACTGGAATAGCCAATTGCACCCAAAACTGCTACAAACTCGAGCGCAACGCCAAGCGGAGATGCCGTGAAATTGAACGAATTATCGAGTACCACCAGGCTGACACCCAGGAAAGTAATTACCAATCCAAAGAGGTTGGTCCGGCTAAGTTTTTCCTTGTAAAAATACCAGGCCAGTATAGGTGAAAAGAGCGGAATAGTAGCCACAATTACTGCTGCAACAGTCGACGAAACATATTTCAATCCGTAGCTTTCTCCCATGAAATACAGGAATGGTTCGAAAAAAGCCAGCATGACAAAATACTTTAAATCGCCAGGTTTTATTCGCTGGAGTTTTCGGCTAAGCAAGGTAAAAGCCAGCAGCATTCCGGCCGAAAGAATGAGCCGGAACAATACGGTTGTGAGTGGTCCGTAAGCTTCGTACACCACTTTGACCCACACAAACGAGAAACTCCAGAAAATCATCGACAACAGGGCGGCTCCATATGGTATCCAGCTTTTATTCTTCATTGCTCAGTTTTATGAGCCGCAAAAGTAGGGATATTTCATAGGATAAAAAAGGTGAAAGAAATCAGGTAGACGCTAAAAAACAGGGCTCCACTTACGCAGAGCCCTGTCAACAAAAAATTAAATATACGTTTTAAAACTTGCCAAATTTCATAATCAATCCGATGTTGGCACCTTCCATAATATCCGGATTGGTGTCAATCATCTCCACTTTTGAGGTAAAGCGATACCCGATTGTTCCGGCCAGACGCAAATGGCGGGTCATGTTAAATTCAAGCTCAACCGCCGGTTCGAATACAAGAAAAACATCGCTCCGCGAGTTGTCGTACGTCCAGTCGTGATGATCTTCAACCTGGGCAACGGCGCCAACACCCAGTAAAACAGGAATCGAGATGTGTACCGGAAGGCGTGGAGCTAAGATTGGCTCAAGGTATAAACCACCATAGCCGCCTGCGAGGTTGTTGTTTAAATCGTTGTTGATCCAGTTGTGATAATTCACATCGTTCACAAAACCGCAACCGCCAAGACCAATGGCAAACGAATGATCGATAATCCATGAACCGCGGGCGCCCATCAAAAAGGCATCTTTACCGTCGATTTGAGTATAACCGAACGATAGCGCACCGTAGCCGCCGTTTTGGCGTCCTTTCGAAAAAATAGTCGAAATCTGGTTGTTGTCGTTTTCTTCCTGGGCAGAGGCACATAAAACCCCCAGCCCGATAAAAATCAGGAGTAATAATTGTTTCATTTTGAATTGTTTAATTGTTGTTTTCTGTTCTATATATTGAAATAAACCCAATCCCAACACTTCCCATGGCATAGGAAGGGAGTTTCAATATCTGAAATTCTGATGTGGTTTTTAGAATAATACGTATTGATTTTGCATATTCAAAAGTCCCCCGTTTGGGGGATTAGGGGGCCGTGTTCAGCTAAAAGGTGTATTTCACGGTAAAGGCAAAATCGAAGGGCTGAATCTGGAAGAAGTTTTCGCCAAAGAGGTTGAAATAAGGCTTTACTTCTACGCCAAATACCAATGGAATTTCGCGAACGCTGTATTCAATGGCAGCTAAACCGTCGAGTCCGGCAATAGGGCCACTTCTTCGTTCGGTATATGGAGTATGGTAAATATCATCATAATAGCTCACTCTGTGCCACGATTCAAATCCGGCATGTGCTCCAAAACCATAAACAAAGGTGAATTCTTCCTGGTCGATATCGAAGGCATCCGGAACATGAAATTCTTTCATCCCTGTAAGCTGCAAGCCTTGTTTCCGTGTTGAAAGAAGTACTTTATATGAGGTTAAATCGCCCGAAAAAACACGGTATTCGAATCCGGAAGATAAACCTCCTCTGATACCGACGGCTTTAACCGGTTCTTCGGCAAATCCGTTGAATGAGAGAATTAAAATGCTGATTATTAAATAAATTTGTTTCATTGTGGATGGTGTTTTATCGTTTCAGTAATAGATGAGATTTCAAGGCCTATTTAATTCTTGTTGACCACTCCGCCCGATCCGGAAATGCTGGTGTAAATAGCTGGATGATTGACGTAATAAACCTTTCCGCTACCCGAAATGCGCGCTTCGATGCTTTGGCTCGCGTTTACATACATGTCGCCCGAGCCCGAAATAGTTGCAATGCATTGGTCGTGAACAAGGTTGTATGTTTTTATTTTTCCCGAGCCACTTATTACAAAACTGGTATTTTCGGCCTCGCCATCAATAGTAACGCTTCCTGACCCGGAAATATTGGCTGAAACATTATCGCAACTGATGGTGCTTACAATATCACCCGAACCGGAAACATTAAAATCGAAGTCGCTGCCTGCAAAACTGCCGGTTTGTATTAATCCGGAGCCACTTAATGAAACACCTTTCAGAGCAGGAGTGGTGATGTTCACTTCAATAGGTAGGTTTTGCCTTAATGAATGGATTCCTGTAGTTCCGATTTTTAGTTTGTGACCATCAACCTGGGTCGAAATGTAGGGTAGCAAATTTGACTCGGCCGTAATTTCAACCGAATAATAATTACCTGGAACAATATTCACTTTAAAATCGCCGCTCGAGGCTACTTTATCGAATCCTTCTTCATCGCGGCTTTCGGTTCGGGGAATGCCATTGCCTTCAATAAATAATTCGTCGAGGCATGAACTTGTTGTGAATAAAAGCAGCAGAAATGCTGCAAAAGTTTGAATTTTAGTTGTTTTCATGGCTTTGAGTGCTGATTTTTTTCTAAATTGTTTTGTTTCTATTATTGTTTTCTGTTTCGATAGACAGGATTTTATTTTTGTGGTTGCAAATCCTGAATGCTTTTTTACTTTTTTCTGAATTCTTTTTCTGTTTTCGGACACAAATTTGATAATCAGTAATTTATTGTGCACTTAAAAGTTGACGGCTTGTCGGTATTACCTGATGAATGGCTTATTTCTCAGGCTGAACATTACCGGTTTTTTCATTTTTCTGATCTAGTAGGACAAAATATTGGTCTCGCCGCCTACCGAATTTATAATTAACTGTTCGTCTTTCATCTTTTTCCCGAAATAGCCCGAATGACGGGTTTTGTTTTCTTTCGAGTCGAGCACTTCCTTGTCTTCTACCTTCATTTCGCGTCCCAGTTTCAGGTCGGTTTTTGTTTCGGTAATTTCGAAATTAAACTTTGCTTCAGGGTTGAAATACAGGTTTACATCGGTCGATCGCGACTCAATAAAAATGTTGCTAAACGAGTTCATGATCTTTTCCATTTCGAGGCTGCCGTATGTAAGGCGCAGGTTGGCCTTGTCTTTTAGCTCAGTAATCCGGAATTGGCTGAAATTACCGGTGGCATCCAGTTTATTGGCCAAACGGATCCGGAATTTGTCACGGCGCGAATCAATGCTCAAATCCTCGGAGTTCATAATTTCAACGGTCGAGGATTTGCTTTCGAGTCGCAATACTCCTGAATTTTTCACCAGAATATCGCTGTAATTGCTCATAATGCGCCCATTGGGCATGTTGTTTATTTCGGCATCGGCAAAGCTGAGATTCATCGTCGATCGCTTGGGTAAATCGCCTGTTTTGAGTTTTCCGTTACTCAGAATGACCTGCGTTTCGCCTTTGTAATCACCCATAATAATGTCGCCAAATTTATTTTCGAGCCTCAGTTCGTGGTTATCGGGAAGCCATACTGTCAGGTCGATACGGATGCTGCCATTGGTTTGCAGAATAGTTTCCTTAAACTTCTGTAGCTCGCTTTCAATCTGGCTCCGGTTTTTATCGATTTGTGTTTTTACCACCAGGTAATACTGACTGTTACTGATGTCGAAGTCGAGATTGTCGAGTGTTTTTTCAAGCTTAACCGGTTTTTTTTCATTGATTTCCATCCGGAACTTAATGACCACCGAGTCTTTCTCCCAGGTATTCAGTTCAATTCGCCCGTATTTGTTGGTGATGTCGATCCGTGTTTCAGGTTTTATGCTGAAACGCCTTACGAATTCGCGGGTTTCGGTAAACTGTGCACGAACGTTTAAACCTGTCAGCAAAAACAAACATACGACGACCAGATTCAAACAGCTTGTTTTAATTTTTGTATTCATAACCAATGGGTTAACAGTTTATTTGTTCCAAAATGTCGTCAACCAGCTTCATCCGGTTCCGGTTGTTTTCTATCATGGCTTCAATCACATCCTTGTTCGAGACATTTTCTTTCAGGTCGTTTTTCAGCAACCGGTACATGTTTTCCAGTTCATTCAAATCGCTTTCAATTTCCGATTTTAATTCAGGATGAACTTTATAGCATTTCTGTATCTCTGCCAGTTTGCCGGTAACTTCCTGAGCATAATATGCTTCAGCCTCAATCAGTTCCTGAACTTCAGGATCTACCGTAGCGGCTTTAGCCGATTGCTTTTGTTCCGAGAATTTAACCTGGTAAATGGCAAATGGCAGCAGCAAGGCCAAGAGTGCAACAGCTGCAACTTTCATCCACGGAAATTTGCGGGTGCGTTGTTTGGCATCATCATTCAGCCGTTGGTTAATCGAGTTCCACAGTTGGTCAGATGGTTCCATCCGGTCAAACTCGTGCCGGTTTTCATTCACAAACGATTCCAATCTATCCTGTTTCATATCTCTCTTGATTTTGTCTGTTTCATTATTTCATAAACTCTGCGTTTAGCGCGCATGTACTGCGTTTTC
>JAJZSZ010000263.1 GCA_021849365.1 Bacteroidota bacterium
TTCCGATCAACAGCATTCAGCATCTTGAAGCGCTGATTCTTTTCTGACTGAATAGAAAGGTTGGAGTTAAACTGAATGCTTACTTCGCCGTTTTTCTTCGAGCCGTTGTTGGTGGTAACAATGATTACGCCGTTTGATGCCCGCGCACCATAAATGGATGAGGCCGAAGCATCTTTCAGAACCTGCACCGATTCGATACTTCCGGGATTCAGACTTTGGAAAACTTCCGGGCGTTTGGTAGGCACTCCATCAATAATATAGAGTGGATTCGGATCGCCCAGGGTATTTACACCACGGATAAGGATTCGGGAAGGAGCACCGGTTGGCGAACCTGTTTTTTCGATATAAAGCCCGGGAACACGTCCTTGCAGCGCCTGCATCGAGTTACCCGAGCTTACGGCAACACCTTTCAGCGTTTCCATTTTCACTACTTCGATGGCACCGGTTAAGTCGGCTTTTTTCTGAGTTCCGTAACCAACCGCAATAACTTCGTCCAACCCAATGGCTTCTTCTGCCAGGGTTATATTCAAAGTTGTTTTTGTGCCAACTACTGCTTCTGTCGATTTCATCCCAACAAATGAGAACTGTAATGTGGCATTTTCAGGAAGATTATTTAAGGTATAGTTTCCGTCAACGTCGGTAATTGTTCCGTTGGTTGTTCCTTTTACCACCACCGAAACCCCGGGCAGCGAACCTCCTGATGTGTCGGTTACTCTTCCCTTTATCGATTTTTGCTGCTGATTTATTGCAGAAACTTCACCAATGGCCCTGATGGCAATATAGCGGTCAACGATATTGTAGGTATAGCCCGAATCTTTCAATAAATCGTCGAGTACCTTTTCAATACTTTCGTTGGTATATTTCACACTGACCTGCTTGTCCAGAATGCTTTCGTTAGATTTTAGTACAAAACGGTATCCGGAAACTTCTTCCAGACGTTCAATAACCTCTTTGACGGTTGAATTCATTGACAGGTTCACCTTCTCCGTTTGGCCGAACGACTTGGCATACAGCTGCATACTAAGTATGAATACGATGAAAGCAGTTATTCTCATAATCCGCAAAATTTTTTTAAACCCCACCTGAAATGGGATACAATCAGTTTTTTTCATAAATTCGAAGTGTTTTACGTTAATACTAGCCTTTGTCCAGAAGGCTTTTTATTGATCGTTTTAATGGGATGATTTTCATACAATCATCCGCTGATAGCAGACCGGAAATATGTCCAGTATTTTCGGTCTGTTTCATTTTAACCGGAGTCTCGTTTTTTCATAAGTCGTTAGTTATATTTTGTATTGAGGAAATTTATTCCCAGTAAATTAATGTTGATTTATCGGCTCGCGGAACAATCCGGTAGTTCAACGAAGAAGTCAGTTTAAAAACTTCGAGCAACTGATCAATCGGTTTATTCTTCATGATTGTTCCCATGTACAGTTCGTCAGCCAGTTTGGGATTGTTTATTACGATCTGTACATTGTACCACCGCTCAATCTTACGGGCAATATCTTTCAGTTTTTCGTTCCTGAAAGTCACCATGCCTTCTTTCCAGGAGGTATACAACTCAAGGTCAACATTTGAAACCACCAGTTTTTTATTTTCTTCTTTGAAATTGGCGTTCTCACCAGGTACCAGTCGGGCTATTTCGTCGCCAGTTTTACCTACAACGCCCAAACTGCCCTCTACTAATGTGGTATTTACCTCATTGTCATCCGGATAAGCCTGAACGTTGAATGAAGTTCCGTAAACCTTAAAATCGAGCGATTTTGTTTTTATGATGAAGGAATGTTTTTTGTCCTTTGCCACGTTGAAAAATGCTTCACCCTCCAGGTTAACCGTGCGTTCTCCCGAATTAAATCCTGAAGCATAAACAAGCTTACTTCCTGAATTCAACTGAACTTTGGTTCCATCAGGCAAAATAACACTCGACATTTGTCCCTTTGGAACTTCAATCTGTGTATCGGCCAGGTAAGCATAAGTCGGCGAGTTTTTGGGTCCGGCAATGTATTGAAGCAGCATTCCCAAACCAAAAACGATAACTACCGCTGCTGCATATTTGGTATAAGTGACCAATCGACGGACATTCCCTGATTTTCCAGAGTTAACGAATTCAGGATTCCAATTGATGTCGTGATGGGCTTCTGCTCTCGAAGTTAGCACCCATATTTTTTTATACTGGATGAATTCTGCACGGTTTTCGGGCGAAGAATCAATCCAACTGAAAAGCTCCTTTACTTCGGCTTCCGAAGCTTCGCCTGCCAGGTATTTATTGATGATTGAGTAGTCCATAAGATTTGCGTTCTGAATTTTGTACACGCATACAATTATGAACCCTATATCGATTCCGTAACTTTTTTTAGAAAATTAAAAAAACTCAGAATGATAATTTATTTGGAAAGATATTGCATAACAAGCTGAACAAGGATTAGTGGAAGATAATCAGCTAAATTAACCCGAAGTGTTTTGAGTGCCCGGGTCATGTTTGCTTCAACCGATTTTATAGAAATATCAAGTTCTTCGGCAATTTCCTTGTTCATTTTCCCTTCAAAGCGACTCAGCATAAAAACGCGGCGGCACTGGTCGGGCAAGTTATTGATCGACCTCATGATCAGCTCTTCGAGTTCAATGAATTCAAGCGAATTAAAATCGAACGATTCGAGCACCTCGCTATTGATCAAGTCTTCCTTAGATTGAAGATGCAAATCTTCGTATTTGCTTATCACTTTCCGGTGCCTGATGTAATTTAAACAACTCGATCGGGCATAAGTGTAAAGGAAAGCCTTGATTCCGTTAAGCGTTTCGATCTTTTCCCGATTAAGCCATAAATTTATGAAGGCTTCCTGTGCAAGGCTTTTTGATTTGTCCCAATCGTTTATAAACTGATTGCAAAAAGAAACAATTTGGGGATTGTTCGATTTGAATATTTTTTCGAAGGCAAGTTCATCTCCATTCTTAAAACGAAGAAAGAAAAAATCATTCATTTCTGACTGGTCGATGATCATTGTATATCGTCAGGTTTTTTATGATGCAAATATGGTGATTTTTGCAATCTGTTCTAATTTCGGAAATATAGTGGTTCTTTTCTGTTTTTTGGATGATCTGACTGCATTTGACCTGAATTTTAAGAATTTAAGGAGATGGAATTCATTTGTCAAGGTGTATATGGATCAAACAGTTCTGATGCTGGAGAACTTGGTGAAAAATTACAGGACGTCGGATGGAAAAACAAAAAGAGCTATTGAAATTTCTGAACGATTCAATCAAGGAAGGAAAATAATCTTCATTCACATCCCAGATAAAATTTATATCAAATATTTCATTTTTAAATACATACAGGTAACTAGATATGTCTGCTGGTCTATTGTATTGATTGTTTGACATTTGTCAATTTTACTTGAATTTATTTGGTTGATAAACAGCTATTTGTATTTTTGTTATAGACTAAACAAAATGCTCTCACAACCCTGTAACTAACTAAACGAGGAGATAAAATGTCAAAGGTTATCAATCTAAAACGGGGATTAAATATTCGTTTGAAGGGGGAGGCCGACCAAGTTATTGAGACTACCGTCAGAATAACAAGAGTTGCAGTTAAACCAACAGACTTTTTTAGTCTTTCTCCAAAAATTGTTGTAAAACCCGGGCAACAAGTAAAAGCAGGTGATCCTATTTTTTTTGATAAAAACCATCAGGAGATCCAGATTACAGCACCATCGAGCGGCGAGGTTTTGGAAATTATCAGGGGAGAAAGACGCAAGGTATTGGAGATCGTTATTCAGGTTGACGGTAAAAACGAATCAGCCGAATTTATAAGGCAAGATCCGCTGAAGCTTTCAAGGGATGAAATTAAAGATCACCTTATTAAAAGCGGTCTTTGGGCATTTCTGAAACAAAGACCTTACGGAATCGTTGCAAAATCCTCGGATAATCCGCGTCACATATTTATTTCCGGATTTGACTCTGCACCTTTAGCTCCTGATTATGAGTTTATTCTGAATGGACAGGCCTCGACTTTTCAGACGGGTATTAATGCACTTGCAAAACTGACTCAAGGTGATGTATTTGTTGGCATTCGACCTGAACAGGCCAACGGCTTTTTCTCAGCAATTAAGAACATTAAAATCAATCAGTTTTCGGGGCCGCATCCGGCTGGGAATGTTGGAATTCAAATCCATCAGCTAAGTCCAATTAGCAAAGGAGACATTGTTTGGACAATCAATCCGCAGGAAGTTTTATTTATTGGGCGTCTGTTCGAATCCGGGAAGATCGATTTCTCAAAAGTAGTCGCCCTGACTGGATCGGAGGTTTTTTCACCCAAATATTATAAAGTTATTCATGGAGCATGTATTGAAGACCTTCTAATTAAGGCCACAAAGAAAGAAACCAACGAACGATTCATTTCAGGAAATGTGCTTACAGGAAAGCAAATAGAAGCAAGTGATTTCCTGGGATTCTTCGACCATCAAATTACAGTTATTCCAGAAGGCGATTACTATGAATTTTTGGGTTGGGCAATGCCCCGGTTGAATAAATTCAGTATTTCACGATCATACTTTTCATGGCTTAGTCCTAACAAGGCGTACCGGGCTGACTCCAATGTAAATGGAGAGGAACGTGCCTACGTAGTCACCGGGCAATATGAGAAAGTCCTTCCGATGGATATTTTGCCGGTTTTCCTGATGAAAGCAATTATTGCTGAAGATATCGACAAAATGGAGCAATTGGGCATTTACGAGGTTATTGAAGAAGATCTTGCTTTATGCGAATATGTTTGTACTTCAAAAATTGAAGTGCAGCGCATTTTACGTGACGGAATCAGCCTGATGATTAAGGAGTTGGGTAGCTAAAACGGAATGATAAATGAAACGAACATGGCACGGTAACGATTTTTTCAAGTTGATGGTACAAAAAGCCATGTAAATCATGTGAGAGCCAATATTTTTCAGGCATGTGAGTTCCATGAGTACGCAATGACATTCAATAGATTAGAAACAATATTTACGAATGAAATCACTCAGAAAATATATTGACAAAAAAAAGCCTCTTTTTCAAAGTGGAGGAAAATTTGCCAAGCTAGGTTCAACTTTTGGGGCTATCGAAACTTTCCTGTTTACCCCAAATCACACATCGAAATCAGGAGTACACATTCATGATGCGATTGATTTGAAGCGAACCATGACTGTTGTAATACTTGCTCTCGTTCCTTCAATCCTTTTTGGCAGTTGGAATATAGGCTATCAGCATGGTCTTGCTTACGGAATTGAAAGAGGAATTGTGGAGAACTTCATTTTTGGGTTTCTGAAGTTGCTCCCGATCATTGTTGTATCTTATGGGGTGGGTCTCGGCATTGAGTTTATTGCAGCCCAGATTCGGGGGCACGAAGTCAATGAAGGATTTCTGGTTACAGGAATACTGATCCCATTAATTTTGCCTGTTAATATTCCGCTTTGGATGGTTGCTCTGGCAGTAGCATTTGCAGTTATTTTTGGGAAAGAAATATTTGGAGGTACAGGTTACAATATAATGAACGTGGCATTGATTGCCCGAGCCTTCCTGTTTTTTGCCTATCCATCGCGAATGTCAGGTGATGCCGTTTGGGTTTACGACCTACCGAATAAAGTTCCCGTCGATGGTTTTACCGGAGCAACCCCACTTGCGCAGGCCGCACAGGGAGCCGCTTCAAAAATGGCATCAGTTCACGATATGTTTTTGGGCTTTATCCCAGGATCAATCGGGGAGACATCAACGCTGGCAATTCTCATTGGAGCCGCCATTTTGATTTTTACAGGAATTGGCAGCTGGAAGATTATGCTTTCGGTTGTTATGGGAACACTAGCCATCGGGTTTCTCTGCAATTTATTTCCATTGAACGATTACATGGCTGTACCGGCCTATTATCATCTGGTAATGGGAGGCTTTGCATTTGGTACTGTTTTTATGGCTACCGACCCGGTGACAGCTTCGCACACTGAAAAAGGAAAGTGGATATATGGTTTCATGATCGGCGCATTGGTGGTCATGATCCGTATTTTCAATCCGGCATATCCTGAAGGGATGATGCTTGCCATTTTGCTGATGAATGTTTGGGCTCCGTTGATTGACTATTTTGTAGTTGAAAGCCACATTAAGCGCAGAATGAAGAGAGCAAATCTGAAAGCAAATACATAAAACGGGGACCATGAGGAATTTTAGTAATACCTATATTTTTATCTTTTCCATAGTTATGGTTGTCATTGTAGCATTGCTTCTTTCCCTTGCAGCAATGCAACTAAAACCATATCAGGACAAGAATATTGAGGTTGAGAAAAAGCAAAATATTTTGGCATCAGTTCACATCAGGTCAACTCCTAAAGATGCGGTTGAAACCTATGCCAGATATATAACCGATAGTTATGTGGTTAACAACAAAGGCGAAAAACAGGCAGATGTCGACGCATTTAATATTGACCTGAAGAAGGAGCTCGGCAAACCAGTTTCGGAAAGACTGTTACCCATATTTGTGGGAACTCTGGATGATAAGACAAATGCCTACGTTTTGCCAGTCAGAGGGAAAGGACTTTGGGGACCAATCTGGGGTTATGTATCTCTTCTCCCCGACATGAATAGATCG
>JAJZSZ010000264.1 GCA_021849365.1 Bacteroidota bacterium
TATCATCGACAACTTTACTTATACTGTAGGAAAACACACTTTGACTGGTGGTTTTAGCTACGAGGATCAATATGTAGGTAACTCATTCCAAAGGTTTGGTACCGGATATTATCGCTTTAAAAGCCTTAGCGACTTCGTTAATGGTGCAACTCCTGAATCATGGGGTTTAACTTATGGTTACGGTGGAGAATTGAATCCTATTGCTGATTTACGCTTTGGACAGTTCTCTGTTTATGCTCAGGATGAATGGAATATCACTAAAAACTTCAAATTAACTTACGGTATTCGTGGTGATTTGACATCTTATCTGAATGACCTAGTTGAGAATACTGAAGTATCGAAACTGACTTTCCTGGATAACCGGAAAATAAATACAGGCATGTGGCCTTCAACAAAAATGTTGTGGTCTCCACGTGTTGGATTTAGCTACGATGTTAGAGGCGACAAAACTTTAAAAGTTAGAGGTGGAACTGGTATTTTCACCGGTCGTATTCCTTTGGTATTCTTCACCAATATGCCAACAAATGGTGGTATGGTGCAGAACACTGTTATCAGAAGTGGCACAAGTGCTGATTTGGCCAAATTGGTACAAGGTGGCAAAATTATTACTGATGTAAACGAAATGGTAAGAGTTCTGGGATTGCCAACATCAGCTGTTGCAGCTCTTCCAAGTTCTATTGCTGCTGTTGATCCTGACTTCAAGCTTCCACAAGTATGGAAAAGCTCACTGGCTGTTGATTACCAGATTCCAACCAAATTCCCGATGTCAGTATCATTGGAAGGAATGTATTCGAAAGATATCAATGCTGTTTGCCAGGTTAACGCCAACATGCCTGATCCTGTTGTAGCTGGTTTTGGCCGTTTCAACGGACCTGATAAAAGATACATCTATACCAGCACAAAATTGAACAGTGCAGTAACAGATGCTATGGTTCTTAAAAATACCGATAAAGGTTATGGATATAACCTGAATGCTACTTTAAATACTGAGCCGATTGAAAACTTGAAACTGATGTTTGCCTACACTTACACCGTAGTGAAAGAAATTTCGGGTAACCCGGGAAGTCAGGCTAACTCAGCATGGCAGAATCAGGCTTCGATTGATGGACCTAACCAACTCGGATTGCAGAATTCACAATATGTAACTCCAAATAAAGTTGTTGGTTCTATCAGCTATCGTTTCGAATACGCCAAACACTTTGCAACAAATATTGGTTTGTATTACAGCGGATATAATACCGGACGCTACAGCTGGGTATATTCATCTGATATGAATAAAGATGGTGTAAACAACGATTTGATGTACATTCCTGCATCTAAAGACGAAATCCTTTTCAAAGATATCGTTGACAGCAAAACAAAAGAAGTTTATTTCACCGCTGCTCAGCAGGCTGATGCTTTCTGGAGTTTCGTTGAACAGGATTCATATCTGAGCAAAAATAAAGGTAAATATGCCGAAGCTTATTCTGCAAAAATGCCTTGGGTTAACCGTTTCGACCTGAAAATTGCACAGGATTTCAAAGTGAAAGCTGGTAAAACATCAAATACATTGCAGGTAAGTCTCGATATTCTGAATGTTGGTAATCTGATTAACGATTCATGGGGTGTTACTCAAACCAGTGCTCCTTCAAACTATGGTAAGGTGCTGAAATATGAATCTATGGATGCCAATAAAACACCGATCTACACAATGTATTATACCACTGCAAATGGTCAGCGTCAATTGGCAAATAAATCATTCAGCGTATATAACAACCAATCAAACTGCTGGCAGTTGCAATTGGGTATCAGGTATAATTTTAACTAGTGAATCTTGAATTACATTACGTATAAGCGGTAATTAATTCGGGTTCTAATATCTCAGAGGATTCAGGCTTAGCCTGGATCCTCTGTTTTTTTATTGTGGAAATTCTGAATTTACTATTTAAGCCCTTTTGGGTTTTGCATTTAAGATTGTTTTATCTTTGACCGCTCAAAATGAAATTATTAATTGAAAAGTTTCCTGACTTTATTGTCACTATTCAGGAATTGGAATACTCAGATTATGATTGAAACTTCGCCGATAATAGAAACTGCAGTCCTGGTTGGCCTGATCACTCCTGAACAGGATGAAAACCAGGCTAAGGAATATTTGGAAGAACTGGAATTTCTGGCCGATACCGCGGGAGCTGTGGTGAAAAAACACTTCCTGCAAAGGCTTGATATGCCCAATCACTCTACGTTTGTAGGCTCGGGTAAACTGGAGGAAATAGCCGAATACATTAAAGCCAACGATGTTGATACAGTTATTTTTGATGATGATCTTACGCCATCACAATTGCGCAACATCGAAAAAGCACTGGAATGCAAGATTCTTGACCGGACTTTCCTGATTCTTGACATTTTTGCCAAACGGGCACAGACAGCTCATGCGAAAACTCAGGTTCAGCTTGCCCAATATCAGTATATGTTACCCCGGTTGACCCGATTGTGGACACACCTTGAAAGACAACGAGGAGGTATCGGGATGCGTGGTCCGGGAGAGTCGCAGATTGAAACCGACCGCCGGATCATTTTAGACAAGATTGCCTTGCTTAAAGAACAGTTGATTAAAATCGATAAGCAGAAAGCTACGCAGCGTAAAAACCGTGGAAAACTGGTGCGTGTGGCGTTGGTAGGCTATACTAATGTTGGGAAATCTACCATGATGAATTTGTTGAGCAAATCGGACGTTTTTGCCGAAAATAAACTGTTTGCAACGCTCGACACTACAGTTCGGAAAATGGTGGTTGGGAACTTGCCTTTCCTGCTGGCCGATACCGTTGGATTTATCCGGAAATTGCCTCATGGGCTGGTCGAGTCATTTAAATCGACACTCGATGAGGTGCGCGAATCAGATATTCTGATGCATATTGTTGATATTTCGCACCCGGGATTTGAAGAACAAATCGAGGTGGTGAACCGCACCCTGAACGAGATTAAGGCAGGAGACAAGCCCACCATTTACGTTTTTAATAAGATTGATGCTTTTACCTATGTGGAGAAGCATGAGGACGATTTAAGCCCTAAAACACGCAAAAACATTTCGCTCGAAGAGTGGGAGAGTAGCTGGATGGGAAAGAATAATACGCCATCGTTGTTCGTTTCGGCCTTAAAGAAACTTCATATCGAGGAATTGAAGAAAACCCTTTACGAGGAAGTGAAGAAAATTCATGTGACAAGGTTTCCTTATAACGACTTCCTTTACGATGCAAACTGGATTATCAAATCGGATGCATAAACACTGAAAATATAAAAGGCCAGTCATTTTTGACTGGCCTTTTGTCTATCTTAAGCATTGATTACTATTTCACTTCTCCGTTTTTGATCAGCCATTCGGCAATCTGTACCGCATTCAACGCAGCACCTTTCTTGATTTGGTCACCCACGCACCAGAAAGTTAATCCTTTCGGATTTGCAACATCTTTACGAATACGGCCTACATATACATCATCTTTTCCTGAAACAAACAATGGCATTGGGTATTGCTTTTCAGCAGGATTATCCAAAACGGTTAAACCTTCCAGTTTTCCCATAGCAGCTTTCACAACTTCAATATCCAGTGCTTCTTCAGTTTCAACCCAAATTGCTTCAGAGTGTGCGCGAGCCACCGGAATGCGGATACAGGTTGCGCTCACTTCGGCATCGGTGTGCATAATTTTCTTGGTTTCCCAGTTCATCTTCATCTCCTCTTTGGTATAGTCGTTATCGAGGAATACGTCGATCTGCGGGATGATATTCATAGCCAGCTGATAAGGAAATTTCTTGATTGTTGGTTCTTCGCCGTTGGCTACCTGTTGAATCTGGTTTTCCAGCTCAGCAATTCCCTGTGCTCCTGCACCGCTGGCAGCCTGGTAAGTTGCCACATGTACGCGAACAATTTTAGATAAGTCGTTGATTGGTTTTAAAGCAACAACCATCTGTATTGTTGAGCAATTCGGGTTGGCAATAATGCCACGCGGACGGTTCAGTGCATCTTCAGGATTTACTTCTGGCACAACCAGTGGAATGTCGGCTTCGTAGCGGAAAGCGCTCGAATTGTCGATCATGATGGCGCCATATTTGGTAATTGTATCAGCAAATTCTTTGGAAATAGATGCACCGGCCGATGTCAAAGCAATATCAATATCTTTAAAATCATCGTTGTGCTTTAATTCTTTTACAACCAGCTTTTTGCCTTTGAATTCATACTCGGCTCCGGCCGAACGTTCCGATCCAAACAAAACCAGTTCATCGAGCGGAAAATTTCTTTCGGCCAAAACTTTCAAAAATTCCTGACCTACCGCCCCACTTGCACCTACTACTGCAACTTTCATTTTAATTGTATTTAATCGTTATCTAATATTCTGTTCTACAAGCGTATTTGGCAATTAATTCAATTTTTGTTAAATTGATTCAGATTTTGCCTTTTCATGCATTGATTCAGAATTCAAAATTAATGCTTTGCTTTTAATTTTTTCAAAAATGACCAGATTTATTTTTATTTTTTCAATATTACTTGTCTGTTTTTTAACAATTGTAAGCTTGGATGGATATTCTGAATCTAAATCAGGTTCAAAAGTATTTACAAAAATAGAAAGCTTCGCCGGAAATGACACCATCGTTCTGGAAGATAATTTCGAAGCCGGAACTTTGCAGGAATGGAAACAAACCAGTGACTGGGAAGTTTCTTCTGCCGACAAGATTTCAGGAACTTTTTCGCTCAAACACTCGGCAAAAGCAACAGCCGGAAACTCGTCTGTATTTCGCCAGTCAAAAGTTGAAATGAAAACCCTGGATTTGGAATGGAAGTTCAGCCTGAAAAACGGGAATTGGGACCCGTCGTCGTCGAACCGGTTTTGGTTTTACCTGAGCGCTGACACTATACAAACCGACCAGATCAATGGATTTGCTGTGGGTGTAAATATATCGGGAAGCAGCGATTTGCTCGAACTTTGGCGTATCCGAAACGGAAAAGCTGATAGCTTAATTGTTAGTTCGGATTTGGATTGGAATGCCTCAACTTTGGCCGATGTCGATGTAAAACGCACGGCAAAAGGAATCTGGACATTTCAATACCAAAGGACTGGAGAAGAAAAAAGTAAACTGTTTTCGGGAACTGACCGGACAACATTCCGTTTCACCAATGTTGGGCTCCTCTTTAATTTTACCACCACCCGCGCCGGTCAACTCTGGCTCGACGACTTGCTGGTCACTAAACACCCGGCGCAATTGTTCGTTGAAGAGTTGACTTTAATCGACTCGCATATAATTCGGTTGACCTTCAACAATCAGGTTGCAGCATCGTCCATTCGCACTTCCAATTTCAGCCTGACTGATGAAACCAAACTGCCCATTGAAATTACGAAAGCAGGTATTACCAGCGCAGACAATCGCTCGGTTGAAGTCACTTTCGGGAAAGTCACAGGCTCTGAACTTAGCCTGAAGGTCTCCGGAATTGCTGATCTTTCCGGGAAAGCCATGCAACCCGATTTACTTTCATTTTCGTACGTCTTGTTACCTGAAAAAGGATCGGTTTTGATTAACGAAGTGCTTTTTAATCCTTTCCCCGGAGGAAGCGATTTTGTGGAGTTGGTCAATGTTTCCGACATTCCTGTAGCACTGAACCAGCTAAAATTAGCCACCCGAAGCGACCTTGGCGAACTGAAACAAATCTATCCGGTGTCGATAACCCAACAGGTTTTACAGGCCGGCGAATATGCGACTTGTACCAAAGAACCGACTGCAGTAATGGCGCAATACCCAAGTAACAATGTGGCCAGCTTCGTTAGCATGAACTCATTCCCGAGTTATCCTGACGATGCCGGAACGGTAGTCTTGCTAAATAACTTGCAGGAAGTTATCGACGAGTTTACCTATTCAGAAAAAATGCAATCGCCGTTTTTGGCTGACGAGGAAGGCGTATCGCTCGAGCGTATTTCAGTGGAAAAACCTACTGGTGACCCAACCAATTGGGCATCGGCAGCCGAATCTGCAGGGTTTGCAACTCCGGGATTACCTAATTCGCAAGCTCCAACCGAAGCTGAAGCAAAAAGTGAGATTATCTGCGAACCACAGGCTTTTTCTCCCAACGGCGACGGCTATAACGACGATCTCACCATCCATTTTAATCTCGACAAGCCCGGCTATATTGCCAATGTGCGTATTTTCGATGCAGTAGGCCGCCCAATCATACACCTGGTTAAAAACCAGTCGCTGGCACAAGACGGCTCCTGGACGTGGGATGGCAAAAGCCAATCGGGTCAAAAGCAAAGTATTGGAGTTTACGTGCTTTTGGTTGAATTATTTGATTCGGAAGGGCATCCCAGGGTTTTTAAGAAAACTTGCACATTAACGGATAGGCTTGACTAAATTAAACAGTCAATTATATTTGTAATAAAACATAACAATCATAGACCAATACCTTAAAACACACAAATCAACC
Source organism: Bacteroidota bacterium (assembly GCA_021849365.1). Classification (GTDB taxonomy): domain Bacteria; phylum Bacteroidota; class Bacteroidia; order Bacteroidales; family Prolixibacteraceae; genus Aquipluma. The sequence goes on from JAJZSZ010000264.1 coordinate 6,443, forward strand.
CCAATGAATCAAAACCTTTTTACTCTGGCATGGCGCGAAACGGTTCGCTCCGCATACTGGGGCAAAAGTCTGGCTACCAGCATCGGACTCGGTTTCCTAGCCCTGTATTTTTCAGCTAATTTCCTTTTTCTTGGGATTTTTATTCCAAAGATAGATCGGAA
>JAJZSZ010000265.1 GCA_021849365.1 Bacteroidota bacterium
TGCAATTGCAGCAGTTGGAGTTACCGTTTTTCTGCTTCTGCTGAATATGCTGGCCCTCAGAATATATACCGATCATGGCGAATCGATTGAAGTACCCGATCTGAAAGGTAAAAACAGCGCCGAAGTATCTGAAATGTTAAGCGATCTGAACCTACGGTTTCAAATTCGGGATTCGGTATATTCGCGCGAAACCCCACCCGGAACTGTTCTGGATTATTACCCAAAAGCAGGCATGAAGGTGAAGGAAAACCGTACCATCTTCGTTACGATGACAGCCATCAGCCAGGAAAAAATAGCAATGCCCCAGCTTACTGATATCTCATATCGCCAGGCTCTCAATATTATTGAAAGTTCAGGATTAGTTGCCGGAGCGGTCGAGTATAAACCATCAGAATTCCCCAACCTTGTGCTTGAGCAAAAAACTGAAGGACGGGAAATTAGTGTAGGCGAAATGATTCCCAAGGGAAGTGTAATCGATTTGGTTTTGGGTAGCGACAGTAATGGCGAAACCAGCCAGGTTCCAACATTATTTGGCCGTAATCTGGCCGAAGCCCAACTTTCGCTTGGCGAAGCATTTCTCATAGTTGGGACAGTTAATTACGATGAGTCGGTTCTTTATGAATCGCAGAAAGCCAAAGCCATGATTTTCAAGCAAAGTCCTGATCCTGCTGAAGTTTTTGAGGTAACCAAAGGAACTGCCATCGATCTATGGTTAACAATCGATAAAACCAAGCTCGAAGCCAAACCCAAAACCCAGGAACCCGATAATTCATTCTTCTAAAATGATTGACGACAACGATTTGATCGATGAATTTGATGATCTGGATGAACCGGAAGAAGGCGTGCTTTTCGAGCACTTTAATTTGGTAGTTGATCCAGGGCAAACCTTTATGCGTATCGACAAATTTCTGTCGAATAGGCTGAACAATGCCTCGCGTAGCCGGCTTCAGGCTGCTGCCGACAACGGGAATATTCTCGTTAACAAAGTTTCGGTCAAATCGAGCTACAAAGTAAAGCCGGGCGACGAAATATCCATCGTTATGGACTTTCCGCGCCGAGAGCTTAAAATCATTCCTGAAAATATTCCGCTGAATATTATTTATGAAGACGATTCGCTGATCGTTCTCAATAAACCGGCTGGATTGGTCGTACATCCGGGCCATGGAAACTACTCCGGAACATTGGTCAATGCGCTGGCTTACCACTTTAAAGAATTACCACTTTTCAATTCGAATGACCCTCGTCCCGGATTGATCCACCGCATCGATAAAAACACCTCGGGACTTTTGGTGATAGCCAAAACACTCGAAGCAAAAGTGCACCTTTCGCAGCAGTTTTTTGAGAAAACAACCAAACGAAAATACGTGGCCTTGGTTTGGGGCGATTTGAAAGATGACGAAGGAACCATCACCGGCAACATTGGCCGAAGCCCCAAAAACAGACAGGTTTTTACTGTTTTTACCGATGGAGAAAGTGGCAAACATGCCGTTACTCATTACAAAGTAATTGAGCGCCTTGGTTATGTGAACCTGGTTGAGTGTCGTTTGGAAACCGGGAGAACACACCAGATCAGGGTTCACATGAAATACATCGGCCATCCGCTTTTTAACGACGACAACTACGGCGGAGACCAGATTTTACGCGGAACAACATTCACCAAGTACAAACAATTTGTGGCTAACTGTTTTGCCCTCCTTCCATCGCAGGCATTACACGCCAAAACACTTGGATTTGTTCATCCTGTGACAGGAGAAGAAATGCTGTTCGACTCGGAATTACCTGAGAATTTTGCCATCCTGATTGACAAATGGCGGAATTATTTGGCTAACCGGATTAACGAAGAATAATTTCAATAATATAGATACCAATGAAAAAAAATATAGCCGTAGTTTATGGAGGCGACTCGTCGGAGTTCGTGGTCTCAGTAAAAAGCAGTGAGAATGTTTATAATGCAATTACTGAAGCAGGTTTTATAGCTTGGAAAGTGCAGCTCAAAGGATTAGACTGGGATGTATACGAAGATGGTCAGATTGTAGCCAAGGTTGATAAGAGCGACTTTTCATTTGTAAAAGACGGCGCAAAAATTCAATTTGATTTCGCATACATCACCATCCACGGTACTCCAGGCGAAGACGGAAAACTTCAGGGCTATTTTGATTTGGTAAAAGTTCCCTACTCTACCTGCGGCGTTTATTCATCGGCGCTCACGTTCAACAAATATTTCTGCAGCAATTACCTGCGCAATTTTGGCATCACCATGGCCAAGTCAGTTCGTCTGTTTAAAGGTGACAAAATTGATGCTGATCAGCTGATCGAAAAGCTGGGGCTGCCTGTATTTGTAAAACCGAACGCTGGCGGATCGAGCTTTGGAGTTACCAAGGTAAAAGAAAAAGCACAACTTCAGGAAGCACTTGAGCTGGCTATGACCGAGAGCGACGATATTTTGGTAGAAGAATTTATTGATGGAAAAGAATTTACCTGTGGATTAGTAAAAATTGGTCCTGAGAAGATTGTTTTCCCGGTAACTGAAGTAATTCCACAAAATGAGTTTTTTGATTACGAAGCCAAATACGTAGCCGGAAAAACCGACGAAATTACTCCGGCCCGTATTTCTCAGGAATTGACCCAAAAAATCCAGCAACTTTCATCCAAAATATACGACTTGTGCGACTGTTCCGGCATTGTGCGTATCGATTATATACTGAAAGATGGCGAGTTCTATTTCCTCGAAGTGAATACAACTCCAGGAATGACGGCTACAAGCTTTGTTCCGCAACAGATTGCAGCTATGAATCGAAAATTAAGTGATGTATTAGGGATGATTATTAATGATAAGCTGAAATAGAGCAAGAAAAAAGGAGATCAATTGATCTCCTTTTTTTCACTTAATGCTTGAAATTTGAATTCCTATGAAACAGTCGTCTTGACAGCCATCATCGACATATCCGCACTTTGAAATAAGTCCGTTGTTTTCAGCTTCGAAATATGTAGTTGCATTTTCCCTTTTTACCAACCATTCAGTACGAGCTTTTTCGTAAATCTGGTCAAACGTTAATGGAGTTGCTCCCGTTCTATGTGAATTGATTTCGCTTTTACTTTCTACCCATTCTTTTTCTGATTCCGGAATGTTGTTTAGAACTTGATTTGAAAGTAGTTTATAGCCCCGTTGCGAAACCTCTCCGTTGCTAACAGTTATTTCAGTTTGCCACGAAAGTCCAATCCAGCTCGAACTATGGACAACATAGGTGTATGAATTCCCTGTGCGCGCTTTAAAGTTCTCCCACGTCGAAAAACTTTTTTCAAATTCATTTTCGTAATTGAAGTCTTCTTTTTTGCAACCGGCCAATATTGTTAGAAAAGTAAGGAAGATGAAAACGATCTTTTTTCTCATAATTCTAGTGTTTTCAGGAAGACTGTCCACAGCGAAAAATAGTTGCGTCCAAAAAAAAATTAAATATCGGAGCTTTTTTCAAAATTCCGGTACTTCAATGTTGCTCGTAACTTCTTCAATGTGAACAATCCCTGTTATTTGCTTTTTGCTACCTTTGAGACCCTGCCGCTATTCTGGCAAAATTTTTTATTGCATTCGATTATCAGCAATAACATGGACAGAGAAAGACGCAATAACCGATGGTTCATCGGGATTTTTTATTTTCCACCAAAAAACTTGATTTCTTCATCAAAATTGAGTGAAAAGTTCATTTTTTAAACATTTATCCTGCATTTATCAACGATTTTCAGTCCGAATTTCATTTTAATTTACTTTTACGCTCATACTCTTTAATCAATGCTAAACTAAAACTATGAGCGGATTTTTTGGATGTGTTTCAAAGGACGATTGTGTTTACGATGTTTTCTATGGAACCGATTACCATTCTCACCTCGGAACAAAAAGGGCCGGCTTAGCTTTTTATTCTGAAAAAAAGAAATTTCAACGGGCCATCCACAGTCTCGAAGATGGTTATTTCAGGAATAAATTTGACGGCGACATGGCCGGATTTAAAGGCAACATCGGAATTGGTGTAATCAGTGATACCGAAGCCCAACCTATTCTCGTTACCTCTCACCTGGGTCGCTTTGCCGTGGCAACAGTAAGTAAAATAGCCAATATCGACGAGCTCGAAGAACGCTTTATGAATTTACGGCGCACCTTTGCCGAAACCAGTCAGGGATCGGTAAATCCAACAGAATTGATTGCCATGCTGATTGCCGAAGGTGAAGATTTTGTTTCGGGTATCGAAAATGTATATAACCGGGTGAAAGGATCGTGCTCAATGCTAATCCTTACCGAAACTGGTATTATTGCTGCCCGCGACCGGCTGGGACGCACTCCCATTGTTATCGGTAAAAAGCCTGGCAGCTATGCTGCAACCTTCGAAACCTGCGCTTTCCCAAATTTGGGCTTCGAAACAGAGAAATTCCTTGGTCCAGGCGAAATTGTTTCGATTACTGCCGACGGGTACGAACAACTCCGCAAACCAAATGAAAAGATGCAGATATGTTCTTTTCTCTGGGTATATTACGGGTATCCGCCTTCATTCTACGAAGGAATTAACGTTGACGAATGCCGTTATAAATGTGGCGCAGCTCTAGCTAAAAACGACACCACCGAAGCTGATTTTGTAGCCGGCATTCCTGACTCAGGAATAGGACACGCGATGGGTTACAGCAACCAAAAACGCGTACCACTCAAACGTCCGTACTCGAAATACACACCAACCTGGCCGCGCAGTTTCATGCCACAAAACCAAAGCATGCGCGATTTAGTGGCCAAAATGAAACTGATTCCGAACAGCTCGATCATCAAAAATAAGCGCGGAGTTTTCCTCGACGACTCGATTGTACGTGGAACTCAGCTTAAAGACAATGTAAAAGACCTGCACGAAGCCGGGATCAAGGAAGTTCATATGCGCATTGCCTGTCCGCCACTGACTTATCCATGCGAATTCCTGAATTTCAGCCGCTCGCGCTCCAACCTCGACCTGGCAACATACAAAGCCGTTGAACAACTGGAGGGTCATACGAATACCGACATGACTGAATATTCTGACAGCAATAATTCGAAATATCAGGCGATGGTCGAACAAATCAGGGAGAATCTCGACCTGACCACCCTGAAATTTCAGAAACTCGAAGATTTGGTTGAAGCCATTGGCCTGCCCAAGGAAAAACTTTGCACCCACTGCTGGGACGGATCGAGTTATTTTTAGCAGCAAAAACCAACTTTGCAAAAGAAAAGGCTAACTCAACAAGTATTTGAGTCAGCCTTTTTTAATTTAACTCAACGCGCTGATATTAAGATAGTTTATAAAAATTGAAATTATTCTGATAATTTAATCTTTGTACGATAAGTTGCAGATTGGATTTTGTTACCTTTGATTCCCTGCGAAAATCTCAGCAGTAAGGAATAAGAAATCTGATAGTCAAACGTGTAGTTTAAAATGGCCGGAGAAAGAAGGAATAACCAGCAAAATAAAATGACGATTGAGCAAATCAATGCTCAGTATGGTAAAATACCACCGCAGGCAATTGAAGTGGAAGAAGCAGTTCTGGGCGCATTGATGCTCGAACGTGATGCTTACATCTCGGTTGCCGACATCATCGATACCCGGAGTTTTTACAAAGAAGAACATCAGAAAATTTTCGATGTCATTAAATACCTTTCGACCCACGAGAAACCGGTCGATTTGCTGATGGTGACCCAGGAATTGAAAAACCGCGATTTGCTTGAGGCTGTTGGTGGCCCCATGATGATTACCCAGCTCACCTCACGCGTGGCATCGGCTGCTCACATCGAATTTCACTCGCGTATTATTGCCCAGAAGTTTATGCAACGCGAAATGATACGCGTTTCAACCGAAATACAGACCAAAGCTTACGACGATACCATTGATGTTGACGATTTGATCGACTTTTCGGAAACCGCCTTATTTCAGGTGGCCGAAGGAAACATCAAGAAAGAGTCGGTTCCAATCAAACCTTTACTTCGCGAAGCGGCCATTTTGATTGAAGAAGCCTCGAAACGTCCGGATGGATTGAGCGGTGTTCCGAGTGGATTTGTGGCCATGGACCGAATTACATCGGGATGGCAAAAAACCGACCTTGTGATTATCGCCGCCCGTCCTTCGATGGGTAAAACCGCTTTCGTACTTTCAATGGCACGAAACATGGCCGTGGAGCACAAAGTTCCGGTGGCCGTTTTCTCGCTCGAAATGTCATCCATCCAGCTGGTTAACCGTTTAATTGCTTCGGAAACTGAATTAGGTTCAGAAAAAATTAAGAACGGTCGCCTTCAGGGTTGGGAATGGGACCACTTTCACCGAAAACTGGCGGTGCTCGACGATGCCCCGCTGTTTATCGACGACACCCCTGCCCTTTCGGTGTTTGAGTTCCGTGCCAAATGCCGCCGCCTGAAAATGCAGCATAACATTGGCGCAGTAATCGTCGACTACCTTCAGCTGATGACCGCTGGTTCGGACAATAAAGGAAGCCGTGAACAGGAAGTAAGTATGATTTCGCGCTCGCTGAAAGCCATTGGAAAAGAGCTCGACATTCCGGTGTTGGCACTTTCTCAGCTGAACCGTTCGGTTGAGTCGAGATC
>JAJZSZ010000266.1 GCA_021849365.1 Bacteroidota bacterium
GCTGTGGCATACAAGGAAGGCGAAAAGATTGGCGAAGAAATACTGAAAACAGCAGGGGAGCCATACCAAATCAGGTTAACTCCCGATCGTACGAAGATTAAGGCTGATGGAGCCGATTTGTCGTACGTTTTGGTTGAGGCTGTTGATAAAGACGGTAATGTTTGTCCGCTGGCAAACAACAAGGTTGAGCTTTCGATCAGCGGTGCTGGTCGAATTGCAGGAGTTGGAAACGGCAATCCGCAATCGTTCGATTCGTTTCAAGCGAACTATGTCAACTTGTTCTACGGAAAGGCCATGATTATTGTAGGTTCAGGATTTGAAAAAGGAGATGTTTCGTTAACAGCCACTTCCGGAGGATTGGTAAAAGATTCGAAAGTGATTCGAACGGAATAGATACAGTTACTTATCGAAATAAAAGAAAGAAGCACTCCTGAAAATCATTCATCGGAGTGCTTCTTTTTTATCTATAAAAATTTTTATTCCCGATTGAAGAATTTCTCAAAACAGCTTAATATCCCTTTATTCCGGTCGAGCTTTTTAATGGGATAAAGGCCAACCAGTAACCTTGCCTGATTGACTCTTTCAAGCGTAATTGTTTCAGAAGAATCTTTTTGCATGGTTTTCATCAGAAAAACCGTTTTCAGAGATGAGCCTTTGAACCGAAGAGTATGTTTTCCATCGCGCGAAGGGTGCAGGTGAATATAGCGTTCATCCTCATTTCCCAGCCTGACAATCCATTCCGAGCTATCTTCAAGCGAAAGTTTCCGGTATCCATTGTTACCTTGTACCCAACGGGCAAAATCGTCCTTCCGGAGTACTTTTTCTTTCGTCAAAATCCGGATGATTTCTTTGCCAATGGCGGTTGGCGATAATGCTCCGGTATAAACATCATTGTAATTGTTGCAAACCGGCTCGAGTAAGCTGCTAATTTCTTGGGGCGACAAGTTCGCCAACCTGTTCAGCATATAATTCCGGTGATGTTTCAACGGATTAAACCGGATTGGTACAGGTATGTCAACCTCCCTGAACATACAGGCTAATTGCTGATTTTATACCACTTAATGGCGTTTTTGTAAAATATTTTATCGACCACTTGCTTCGGAAGGTGCAGCCCTGTAAACGGAGCATTCACCTCTCTGGTTTTTAGTTCCATCGAGCCGGTGAAGTAATTCCAGTCTTTCAGTCGTGTGGCATGAATTCCGGCGTAAAAACCATTGTCTGGTTTGCCCGAATAGCCAATGTCGGTACTGTACAAAATGCGGTCCTGATATTTGATCAGGAAATCGCGCACTTTTTCCTTGTTCGCAGCACTTTGGTATTGCAGGTGACAGATTCGGGCAGCCAAATCGACAGCCATATTGGGAAATCGATCGAAGGTTTTAGCCAGCTCGTCAACGCTCCATTCGCGGCTTCCAAGGTGACAACCTATAAACTTTAGGTTGGGATGTTTGGTCAACATACTGTCCATCGCGATCAGTTGGTCGGCGTAGCTTGGGTAATCGGGATGGAGGTACATATGATATTCGGGGTGATTGGCAAAGTAGCTTTTGTCGTTGGCTACGGTCATCGAGTCAACCGGAAGCCAGCAATTGCGCGGCTCTCCCAGGTGTCCGGTCAGCGGCAAGCCTTTCTTTTCGATGTACGAAATAACCGGATCAAACCGGCTGTTGCTAACCATGATGAACTTTCCGGCGCGGTCTTTTTCGACCATCCCGATATTTTTCCAGAATTTAACTCCAATCGCACCTCCTGAAATGTTGTTTTCGAGCTCAGCAATGGTTTTTTGCTCCCAATCGTTGCCATTCCAAACGGCAGTATCGAAGGCAAAAGTGGCCAGATAATAGATTTCTCCCGGATATTTTTTGATCAGGGAAATAGCTGTGTCATGCTGCGTTTTCACATTTTCGCTGGCATTTACATTGATGGTAATCAGTTTCAGGTTTTCGTCCTGACAATGCTTTTGAAGCGACGGATCGGTGATTAAAATGTGCACATGTGCATCGATTTTCGGCACCTTGAAATAATCGGCTTCGGTATAAAATTTTTCTCCGGGCTCACAGGACGAGATAAGCAATACAGATGCAACAAAAGCCAGGCTGCAAAACAATGTTTGTGTCTTCATAATCGATGAATTTATCCGCGCCACGGGCGTGTGCGTTGTGTATTTTTAATGCAGTCGATGGCGGTGTTCACATTGCTCACCACCTGAAAATCGAACATCCCCACGCAAATAAAATCGGCACCATTATCGTAAGCCCACTTGAATCCGTCTTTCGGTTCGATAGCTCCGGCAGCCAGCACTTTAAATCCCATAACCGGAACGGTTGCTTTACTTACGAAATCAACGGTTCGCTCCGGAAACAGGCAGAACATGTTGTTGTGGAACCGGTTGTGATCGAGGTAATTTTTGCCGTCAACCTCGAACGGAACGCGGTATTCGCGCGGGTGGGCCGACCAGTACTGATCGTGGTGCATGGTTTTCATGTAATAATCCGGAATAATCCCTTCATCTGCGCAGGCAATGAGCGATTCAACCGAATGAGCGGCCAGTCCGGCCGTGTAACCTTGTGCCCGGATATGCTCAATCATTTCGTGAATGACTTCAATTTTGTGGTCGCGCACCAGCCAGTCGCACCAGTTTCCCTGCACCTGAATGATATCAACTCCGAAGTCGATGGCTTTATCGATGTTGGCGAAATACAGATTTTTATTGGTATTTGGCCCCACTTCTGCCAGCTTTTTATTGTCCAGATTGGGATGAACCTGCGAAATGACCTTGATTTTGCTTCCGGTAATTTTTTTGTATTTGGCCAGCAGCGGATTTGATGGAAACCCAATATTGATGGTGTTTATTCCGGCTTTTTCGGCCAGCATCAGCGTCTCGTAAACCTTTTGCTCGGTGTTGTAGGCTTTGAAAAGCGTGTCGGCATAAATCAAATCGCGGGCGTGAGACCAGCCTCCAATCAGGTTGCCACCGGCAATTAAGCGGCTTATTTCATGTTTGCCGATTTTCCCGGTTGGCAATTTACCTTTCAATTCGTTCAGTGCCGTTTGTTTCACCTGAATGGTAGCGCCCGACATCACATCGACCCCATAAGTTTTGAAATTGCTTACAGCACCAATTCCCATTGCACCCAAAACCGGCAATGTTGCCAGGTTTTTCAATGCTTCGCGGCGCGATTCGCTGCTTGTTATTTCTTCAGGCTTGGCTTTTTTCTTCCTGAAAAATTCAATCAGCGAATCGATGGAAAATCCTTTTTCACGATAAAAGAATAAGAAAAGCAGGGCAGTGGCCTCGATAAATAGTTTATCGACAATGAAAATATGCCCGTCGGCAGCGCTGATCAGCGGATTGCCAAACGGAGGATAAGCAAAATAGTAGAGTGTAAGCAAAAGTGCACCGCAGATTGACGCTAACCGGCTGAAAAGCCCGATGAACAGTGCTAATCCTATCAGAAATAAGCCAAACATGTTCAGCAGGTCAGTTATTTTCAGAATAGTCGGAGAACTGGCCAGTGCATGGTAGAATCCGGATAAAAATCCGGAGGTATTCAGTAAATAATTGGAGGCAGTCCAGTTGCCCTGAAGTATTTTCGACAATCCCTCGTAAATGAAATGCCAGCCAATGGCTACGCGAAGAATGGTAACTAATAGTTTTGGGTAAAACTTGCTTGTGGTTGCGTTCATAGGTTGTTAGGTTTGAGACTGTTAATTTCAGAATCTTTTTTTGAATTCAGACAAGTGATCGTTCTTTTTTACAAAAGGGTGGGCTGAAAAACTGATGATTTCAGAAAATCTGTTCGGTTTGCGGCGAAAACGTTTGGACTTTTGCGTGTTGTACTATTCAGAAAGCTCTTTGTGCCTGATCAAAAAAATATCAGTCTTGATGTAAATAGTACATAAACTGAAAATAATTTAATCATAACTTGCAATCAGGTTAAGCTGGATAGAGAGGTGAGGCTCATTAAAATTCAAAATTTATACTCATGGAGAAGTCGCTGTTTTTTTTGTTGGCAGTAAGTTTTGCATCGGTGACAATGGCGCAAGAAATGAAAATCGACAGTAGCAAATATCAACGAATGGTAACGTTTACTGCGGAACAGGATCATAAAAACATGATGCAGCAATTGGGTATAAAAGCATTGAGGCCAGGCCCGAGTGGCAACGAATCGGATGCCAATCATGCGAATTACGATGAATCATTGGCGAATCCTTGTCCACAACTGCCCGAAATCCTGACCACAAAAAATGGCAGGAAGGTTACTTCTGCCGATGCCTGGTGGAAGCAACGTCGTCCGGAAATTGTCGAGGACCTGGAACGCGAAGTATATGGCCGTCTGCCTCAAAATATTCCCAGTGTAAAGTGGACGGTGAAAGTTACCGATCAGGAATATGTTGGTTTTACCCCGGTTGTTGCCAAACAATTGATCGGGCATGTGGATAACAGCAGTTATCCATTGATTAATGTAGATATAAAAATGATGTTGGTGGTTCCCAAAAATGTTAAGGGCCCGGTCCCGGTGTTGATGATGTTTGGCTGGCCGGCTTTTCCTTCGCCTGCGCAACCTTCGCCTGATGATATGGAAAAACTGAATGAAGCATTTAAGCAAATGATGATTAAAAATGACCCCAATATGAAGGCCATTTTTGATCGCTATCCTGCTTATATGCCGATTACCAGACTTGCCGGTCCCAATTTCTTTGCGCCCAAACCTGAAAGTGAATTTTCTCCAACAGAGCAATTGCTCGCTGCTGGCTGGGGCTATGCAACGATTGATCCAGGCAGTATTCAGGCTGATAATGGAGCTGGTATAACCAGAGGCATCATTGGTCTGGTAAACAAGGGACAACCGCGCAAACCGGATGACTGGGGAGCCCTACGGGCCTGGGCCTGGGGTGCCGCTCGTGGATTGGATTACCTTGAAACCGACTCCTTGGTAGATGCGAAGAAAGTTGGCATTGAAGGCGTATCGCGTTATGGAAAAGCTGCGTTGGTTACTCTGGCGTTTGAACCTCGTTTTGCGGTAGGTTTAATTGGCTCTTCAGGAAAAGGTGGCGCAACTCTCCATCGTCGTGTATTTGGTGAGGCTGTTGAAAGCCTTACCGGTGGCGAATATTACTGGATGGCGGGAAACTACATGAAATATGGTGCTTCGGAAGCAAGTTTTGGCAGTAAAACCGGATGCGATTTGCCGGTTGATTCGCACGAGTTGATTGCTCTTTGCGCTCCGCGATTTACATTCATTAGTTACGGTATTCCGGAGAAAGGCGATGCCAAATGGCTCGATCAGCAAGGAAGTTATATGGCGACTGTTGCAGCCGGATCGGTGTTTAAATTGTTGGGGAAAAAGGATTTGGGCGTTTCAAATGATTACCAAACAGAAAAAATGCCACCGGTAAATACGGGTTTGTTGGATGGTGAACTGGCCTGGCGTCAGCACGATGGTGGTCATACCGATGCGCCAAACTTCAAATATTTCATTCCGTGGGCCAGCAAGTTATTGAAGTATGAGAAAACTCCGGTTAAGAGATAAAGCTGATCTGTACCCTTGCTTGATTTTGTTCTTTACCGTATTGTTTCCAAATACTTGAACACCATCCTGATTTCCCCGAATGAATACTGGTTTTTTAATCCAGTGCGAATATCTGATAGGTTGCCGCCTTTGTGTGCATCGAGGTATTCAACAATTGCCTGCACTTTCTCGGGTTCAACCAGCTTTTCTATGGGGATTTCGCCGGTGCCAATAAAGTGTGTCAAATGGCTTTCAATTGTTGAAATGGCCATTCCACGATCTTTGGCAATCTCAGAAATTGTTTTGCCGCTTTTAAAAAGTTCGAGGCTAGTTTCCTGTGTGCTTAAACTTGCTTTTGCCGCTTCTTTCTCAGCGTCAACAGGCAAAGCTAACCCTTTGGCGCGCAGGTAGGCAATCACCATTTCCAGAATTTCTTTTCCAAACTGCTGCATGCGCGTGCCACCCATTCCTTTGATGAACTTTAGTTCGGCCTTGGTTGCCGGCAGGGTTTCGACAATATCGAGCATCGTTTTTTGCGGAAGTATGCGGCGTACCTCAACATTGAGCAAGTCGGCTTTGGCGTCGCGCCAGTTTTTAATCTTGGTATAAAATTCCGGATTCCTGGAAAATGTTGAACCTGATGATACCCCTTTTTGCCCTTTCTCCGGAATTTCGATAGCCGATTTCGCCCGTGTTTCGAGGTAAGTTTTGATGCTGAATCCGCTTTTGCACAAGTCGAGACAAACTTTTTTTGTGTGGATTTCTTTCCGAAGCTTATCGGCAGCTTCAGCCAAACTCTTCCTGATGGCTTTGTTGTCGGTTTCAACCGATGCCACCGAAAAAGGCTCTTCCACGATGCTGATAAGCTTTCCGGCGAAATATTCTGAAGCTTTTATTACCCGTTCCTGAAGTTGCTCGTTCTCTTCGGCATTCGAAGCACTTGCAATCAATGTACGAACCTGGTTGCTGAATTTTCCTGCGACATCAATCATTTCGGATTGTAGTGGAGCGGTTATTCCGTCGAGTTTGACCTTCAAATTGCC
>JAJZSZ010000011.1 GCA_021849365.1 Bacteroidota bacterium
ATTTAGTCCGCGTGCTAAAGTCAGATCGAGCTCAACTTCAGTGTTTAATGTAAGTGTACTAAGGTAAGCAAATAATGTCCTGACCTCAGAAATTCCCTTTGACCCAATCTCAGACTGACCAATAGCTTTTTCGAGTTGCTCCAGCTTTTCGGCCACTGTTCCCGACAAATGCAATATGGGTTGCAGTTTGTCTACAGCATCCTGAGGAATACCTTTTTCAAGCAACTCCTCATTCACTTTTTCCAAACCAATTTTGTCGAGCTTGTCGATAGCGACCGTGATATCCACAATCCGATCTTTCTCGCCAATCACTTCGGCAATTCCGGCCAGAATTTTGCGATTATTGATTTTCACGACAGTACCGATTCCAAGTTTCGAGAAAACTTCATCGACAATTTGTACCAATTCCATTTCGTTCAGCAGCGAGTCACTTCCCACAATGTCCACATCACACTGGTAAAACTCACGGTAACGGCCTTTTTGCGGACGGTCGGCACGCCAAACCGGCTGAATTTGGTAACGCTTGAACGGGAAAGAAATGTCGTTGCGATATTGAACTACGAAACGAGCAAATGGTACAGTCAGGTCGTAGCGCAAACCTTTTTCAGAAATCCGGTTGGTCAAACGAATACTGTTACGCTCGAGCAATTCCTGATCAGTCAAATTAGCTGCAAAATCACCTGAATTCAGAATTTTAAACAATAGTTTGTCCCCTTCTTCGCCATATTTTCCCATCAAAGTTGAGAGATTTTCCATAGCCGGAGTTTCAATGGGTTGAAATCCGTACAGACGGAAAATACTTTTAATGGTGTCGAAAATGTAATTCCGGTTGGTCATTTCAGCCGGTGAGAAATCGCGTGTTCCCTTTGGAATTGAAGGTTTCTGTGCCATGTCGTTTTATTTCTGAAGGCGCAAAATTAAAGAATTTCAGAATAAATGGGCATTATTCGCTGACATTTATCATTAACTACCCTATTTGATAAACCGAATGCAAAACGGGTAACGATAATGCTCGCCATCGAGGGCGCGCACTGACGCAACAACTGTAAATATTAACGAGAACAAACCAACAGCAGCAAGCATAAAAATGCCAACCACAGCCAACACCAATATTCCGCTAATTATCAGGTAAATCAAAACCGAAATCTGGAAATTCAACGATTCTTTTCCCTGATCTGCTACGAAAGTGTATTCGTCTTTTTTCATCGAATAAATGATCAGCGGACCAATGATGTTTCCAAAAGGAATAATAAAACCTGAAAGAGCCGACAGGTGGCAAAACATTCCCCACATCCGCTCGTCTTTGTCATCAATAATTCTTTCCATAAGATGAGTTTTTAACTAAGTTACCATTTCCTGATAAAAATATTGATAAGCCACCAGCATAAAATCAAAAAGTCCGAAACTTTTAAAAGTTCCGGACTTGATTTCATTATCTGGGAATATCGCTAGTCTTTAACAAGCTTTTTATATTTCACTCGCTGAGGTCCAACATCGCCCATACGTTTCTTGCGGTTTTCTTCATAATCGGAGAATCCACCTTCAAAGAACACCACTTTCGAATCACCTTCAAATGCGAGAATGTGAGTAGCAATGCGGTCGAGGAACCAGCGGTCGTGCGAAATGACAACGGCGCAACCGGCAAAGCTGTCCAAACCTTCTTCCAATGCCCGAAGTGTATTAATATCGATATCGTTGGTAGGCTCATCGAGTAAAAGCACATTGCCCTCTTCTTTCAATGCCATTGCCAAATGCAGTCGGTTACGTTCTCCACCCGATAAGTAGCCGCATTTCTTTTCCTGATCGGCACCACCAAAGTTGAATCTAGAAACATAGGCACGGGCATTCACCTGTCGCCCTCCAACATTCATTAGGTCGGCGCCACCCGAAATTACCTGGTAAACTGTTTTCTCCGGATCGATTGCCTTGTGAGTTTGGTCGACATACGCAATTTTCACGGTTTCACCAACCTCAAAAGTGCCAGCATCGGCCTTTTCAAGCTCCATAATCAGTTTGAACAAAGTGGTTTTGCCAGCTCCATTTGGCCCAATAACACCCACGATTCCGTTTGGCGGCAATACAAAATTTAGGTTCTCGAACAACAAACGGTCGCCATATCCTTTAGCAACATCGTTGGCAATAATTACCTTCTCTCCTAAACGTGGACCATTCGGTATGAAGATTTCCAGTTTTTCTTCTTTCTGTTTCACATCCTCGTTCACCATGCGGTCGTAGGCACCAATACGGGCTTTCGACTTAGCCTGACGGGCCTTTGGTGCCATTCGGATCCACTCCAGCTCGCGTTCCAATGATTTCCGGCGCTTAGAAGCAACCTTTTCCTCTTGCTCCATCCGTTTCGATTTCTGATCGAGCCATGAAGAGTAATTTCCTTTCCACGGAATTCCTTCTCCACGGTCAAGCTCTAAAATCCAGCCGGCTACATTATCAAGGAAATAACGGTCGTGCGTGATGCAGATAACCGTTCCTTTGTATTGCTGAAGGTGCAGTTCCAACCATTGAATCGATTCAGCGTCCAGGTGGTTGGTTGGCTCGTCAAGCAACAGCACATCCGGTTCTTTCAGGAGCAAGCGGCAAAGGGCAACGCGACGCCGCTCTCCACCGGAAAGCTCACGCACTGGTTGATCGTCGGGCGGACATTGAAGTGCATCCATCGCCCTTTCTAATTTGGAGTCAAGGTTCCAAGCGTCGTGCTGGTCAATTTTGTCCTGAAGAACGGCCTGCTCTGCATATAATTTATCCATCGCATCAGGGTCTTCATAAACGGCAGGATCTCCAAATTTCAGGTTAATGTCTTCGTAAGCTTTCAGCACATCAACAATTTCCTGAACACCTTCCTGAACAATTTCCTTTACTGTTTTAGTTTCATCAAGCTTGGGATCCTGTTCCAAATAACCAACAGTATAGCCCGGAGAAAAGACAACCTCACCCTGGTATGAACTTTCAAGGCCGGCAATAATCTTTAGCAAGGTTGATTTACCAGAACCGTTCAAACCAATGATGCCAATTTTGGCACCAAGAAAGAACGAAAGCGAAATATCCTTCAGAACTTGCTTCTGAGGCGGGTAAGTTTTACTTACCCTGTACATCGAGAAAATTATTTTTTTATCGTCACTCATCGTGTATCATTTATAAGTTTCAAATCAAATATTACAGTTCATCTATCCAATTCACATTTTGAGTTATCAAAAATAGTGCTTTTTACCGACGTAATTCAGTAGTTTTATTAAATAGAAAAACATCAATTTAAAGTAAGCGTGTGAAAGTATTAGTTGTTGACGACAACCCGATCAATCAGAAGTTTTTGTACTATTCTCTTAAGAAATATTACGAAATCGAGACAGCTGATAATGGTCTGGAAGCCGTAAGGATGTTGGAATCTCAATATTTTGATGTTGTCCTCATGGATCTGACCATGCCCGTAATGGATGGAGCCGAAGCAACCAAGGTAATCCGTAACTCAGTTAGTTTCAGGAATAAGGATATTCCTATAATTTTTGTTACGACAAACGATTATGAGCACGAGCGTGTTCGATGCATCGAAAACGGAGGTGATGATTACCTGATAAAACCGGTAGATGTAAGTGAACTGTTATCGGCAATAGATTATCAAGTAGGACTAAAACTTCAGATGCATTAAGAAAAAACCAAAAATCACGAGGAAAATCCCAATCTTCTGATTATTGCGATTCAAACAAAAAGGAAATAAAAAAGGCTGATAAATTATCAGCCTTTTTTTATGCATGGTTATAATTACCTTATTCCTGTGCTTCAGGTGCTGCATCTTCAACTGCAGGAGCAGCAGCTTCAGCTGCTTTTGGTGCTGCAGGTGCTTTTGGAGCATCAGCTTTCTTCTTACCACCACGACGTGATTTTGAAGCTTTTGCTTTTCCTTCTTTAGCGGCCAACATGTTTTCGTTGAAGTCAACTAATTCAATGATACACATTTCAGCATTATCACCAATACGGTTTCCTGTTTTCAGGATACGTGTGTAACCACCAGGACGATCTCCAACTTTCTCAGCAACTTCTCTGAACAACATTGCTACAGCAGTTTTGCTTTTCAAGTTTTCAAACACAACACGACGTGAGTGTGTTGAATCGTCTTTAGCTTTGGTAATAAGTGGCTCAACGAATACTCTCAACGCTTTAGCTTTGGCTACAGTTGTAGAAATTCGCTTGTGAAAAATCAATGAATTAGCCATATTGGACAACATAGCTTTCCGATGAGCGCTAGTTCTACCTAAATGGTTGATTTTTTTATTATGTCTCATTTTTACTTATTCCTTATCAAGTTTATACTTACTGATATCCATCCCGAAAGTCAAGTTCAAGCTCACGAGCAAATCATCAAGTTCTGTGAGTGATTTTTTACCGAAATTACGGAATTTGAGCAGGTCGTTACGGTTGTATGTAACCAATTCACCAAGAGTTTCAACATCGGCTGCCTTCAGGCAGTTCAAGGCACGAACTGAAAGATCCATGTCAACCAGCTTCGTTTTCAAAAGCTGACGCATGTGCAGTACTTCTTCATCGAACTCTTCATTTGCAAATTTCTCGTCTGAATCGATAGTGATCTTTTCATCAGAGAACAACATGAAGTGATAAATCAGAATTTTAGCTGCTTCTTTCAATGCATCTTTCGGATGAATTGAACCATCGGTGGTGATCTCAAAAACTAACTTTTCATAGTCAGTTTTTTGCTCAACGCGATAATTTTCGATAGCATATTTCACATTCTTGATCGGTGTGAAAATTGAATCGATCGGAATTACTCCAAACTCAGCATCGATCGGCTTATTTTCAGCGCTGGGAACATATCCACGACCTTTGTTGATGGTGATATCCATCTGCAATTTTACTTCAGGTTCCATCCGGCAGATAATTAACTCTGGATTCAAAACACGGAAGCCGGTCATGAATTTATTGATATCACCAGCAGTAAAAACTTCCTGCCCGGTTATTGAGATTGAAACCTTCTCATTGTCAAAATCTTCAACTTCGCGTTTAAAACGAATTTGTTTCAGATTAAGAATAATTTCAGTAACATCTTCCATTACTCCTTTAATCGTAGCAAACTCGTGGTCAACTTTGTCGATTTTAACAGTTGTGATTGCATAACCTTCCAAAGAGGATAACAGAATTCGACGTAAGGCATTACCAATTGTAATACCATAACCTGGTTCCAATGGACGGAATTCAAACTTTCCGTACTTCTCATCGGTTTCAACCATTATAACTTTGTCGGGTTTTTGGAACGCTAATATTGCCATAATAATACTGAGTATATGATTATTTAGAATACAACTCTACAATAAGTTGTTCTTTAATGTTTTCAGGAATTTCAGCTCTTTCCGGACGGTTTAAGAATTTACCAGCCAAAGAAGCATTGTCCCATTCCAACCATGCATATTTACTTGCACGACGAGAATTAAGTGAAGTAGTAATTACTTCAAGTGATTTTGATTTCTCGCGTACACCAACTACATCACCTGGACGTAAGTGGAAAGAAGGAATGTTTACAACTTCGCCATTAACAGTAATATGTTTGTGCGAAACCAACTGACGGGCTGCAGCACGGGTTGGAGCAATTCCTAAACGGAAAACAACGTTATCCAAACGTGCTTCGAGCAATTGTAACAATACTTCACCAGTTACCCCTTTTGATGCAGAAGCTTTCTGGAATAAGTTTGAGAATTGTCTTTCCAATACACCATACATGTATTTGGCTTTTTGTTTTTCTCTCAGCTGCAAACCGTATTCTGATTTTTTACGTCTGCGGCTAGCCAAACCATGGAATCCTGGTGGATAGTTTTTCTTTTCAAGTACTTTATCTGGTCCGAAAACGGGTTCACCAAATTTCCGGGCGATTCTGGATTGTGGTCCTCTATATCTTGCCATTTCTGTCTTAATTTATTAGATTATACACGTCTCCTTTTTGCAGGACGACATCCATTGTGTGGAAGTGGAGTAACGTCAACGATTTCACTAACCTGAATGCCAACACTACTGATCGCACGAATAGCAGATTCGCGGCCATTACCTGGACCTTTCACATATACTTTTACTTTTCTCAAGCCAAGATCGTAAGCGGTCTTAGCGCATTCTTCAGATGCTACCTGGGCAGCATAAGGCGTATTCTTTTTTGAACCTCTGAAACCTTTTTTACCGGCTGACGACCACGAAATAACTTCACCATTACCGTTTGTCAACGATACAATGATGTTATTAAAAGAAGAGTGGATGTGTGCCTGCCCGATAGCTTCAACAACGACAACGCGTTTTTTTGTAGTACCAGTCTTTTTTGCCATAATTCAAATATCAATTATTTAGTGGCTTTTTTCTTATTAGCAACAGTTTTCCTTTTTCCTTTACGTGTACGAGCATTGTTTTTTGTGCTCTGTCCGCGTACAGGTAAGCCAACACGATGACGAATACCACGGTAGCAACCGATGTCCATCAATCGTTTAATATTCATCTGGGTTTCAGAACGTAATTCTCCTTCAACTTTGATGCTTCCACTGATAGCCGCACGAATTGCAGCTAAATGTTCATCTGTCCAATCCTGAACTTTGATGTCTTTATCAACGCCGGCTTTTTCTAGGAGGGTTTTTGAAAGATTGCGACCTATACCATAGATATAGGTTAAAGCGATCTCTCCTCTTTTATTATTAGGGATGTCAACACCACTTATACGAGCCATAAAATAAATTTTTTACAAAGTTAATTAATTATCCCTGACGTTGTTTGTACTTAGGATTCTTTTTGTTAATCACGTACAAACGGCCTTTTCTGCGTACAATTTTGCAGTCAGCGCTACGTTTTTTAATGGATGCTCTTACTTTCATTATTTTGTGCTTTAGTTTTTATATCTAAAAGAAATTCTTCCTTTTGTCAGGTCGTATGGCGACATTTCTACTTTCACTTTATCGCCGGGTAAAATTTTGATATAGTGCATTCTCATTTTCCCGGAAATATGTGCAGTAATGATATGCCCATTTTCCAATTCAACCCTGAACATTGCATTCGATAATGATTCAATGATTGTTCCGTCTTGTTCTATTGAAGACTGTTTTGCCATAAATATTACCTAATTATCTAGTATTTTGATGCTTACAATTCATTTGTAACCATCTTTACGGAAGATTGAAAATTTTCCGCTAATAAATCCGGCAAAACTACTAGAATTACCGGATTTACTTAGCTATTTATGAATTAAATTTAACAAGTTAAGAACTTTCACCAATCCAAGACTGAAAATGTCTGAATAACTATTAGTATGCACCACCCGAACGTCCTTTGATACGGCCCGACTTCATCAAACCATCATAGTGACGCATCAACAGGTGACTTTCGATTTGTTGTAAGGTATCCAAAACTACACCAACCAAAATCAGCAATGAAGTACCGCCATAGAAATAAGCGAACTGTTGATTGATTCCGGCCATCATCGCAAAAGCAGGCAGAATTGTAATAATTCCAAGGAAAACAGATCCAGGAAGTGTAATTCTCGACATGATGGTATCAAGGAATTCGACAGTTTTCTTTCCAGGTTTAACACCAGGAATAAAACCACCGTTTTTCTTCATATCCTCAGCCATCTGCAATGGATTAACGGTAATAGCTGTATAGAAATACGTAAACAGGATAACTAACAAAAATTGAGTAAGGTTATACCAAAGTCCAGTGTGATTCGAGAACGCAGCCGCAAAACCACTCATACTGTCAGATTTGGCAAACCCTGCAAGGCTAATAGGTATAAACATAATCGCCTGAGCGAAAATGATAGGCATTACACCTGCAGCATTTACTTTTAACGGAATATACTGACGAACTCCACCATATTGTTTGTTGCCTACAATGCGTTTTGCATATTGTACCGGAATTTTGCGAGTTCCCTGAACCAACAAAATAGCTCCCATAAATACAACAACAAGTACAACAAATTCGAGTAGGAACATAACCATACCACCGCCTTGCTGCTCGATGCGTGAAATAAATTCAGCAACAACAGAGTGCGGTAATCTGGCGATAATACCTACCATGATGATCAGTGATATACCATTACCTATACCCTTATCTGTAATACGCTCACCAAGCCACATCACAAACATCGAACCAGCAGTTAAAATGATGGTTGATGAAATTGAAAACATGGTTCCGGAAATCGCAAAAGCAGCTTCGGGTAATTGACTATGAAGGTTCACAAGATAAGCCGAACCCTGAAAAATCAGGATTACAACAGTTAAATAACGTGTTAACTGATTGATTTTACGACGACCCGATTCACCTTCTTTTTGCATCCGTTGGAAATAAGGTACCGCAATACCCAACAACTGGATTACAATAGAGGCCGAAATATACGGCATAATCCCTAAAGCAAAAATTGATGCTTTAGAGAAAGCTCCACCTGAGAACATATCCAACAAACCGAGCAACCCCTCAGATGTTTGATTTTTGAGTTGTTCCAGCTGAGCTGGATCAACTCCTGGTAAAGAAACGTACGAGCCTAAACGATATATTAAAAGTAAGAGCAATGTAATCCCCAACCGGGACCGCAAGTCTTCAATCCTATAAATATTCTTTAGGGTTTCAATAAACTTTTTCATCAGGTTTAGAGTATTTCGGTTGTTCCTTCTAATTTCTCAATGGTCTCTTTTGCTCTTTTCGAAAAAGCGTGAGCTTTAACTTCCAATTTAAGGTTTAATACTCCGTCTCCCAAGATCTTCACTTTATCCCTTTTGGAAGCCATACCAGCTTCAACTAAAGTATTAACATCAATGGTAGCTACTTTTAATGATTCAGCTAATTCCTGAAGAACGTCCAGGTTGATTGCTTTATATTCGCTCCGGTTGATGTTTTTAAAGCCAAATTTAGGAACAACACGCTGCAAAGGCATTTGACCTCCTTCGAATCCACGGCGGCTTTTATAACCCGATCTTGATTTGGCACCTTTATGTCCTCTTGTAGACGTGCCTCCATGACCTGAGCCTTGTCCGCGGCCAACACGCTTTACGCTCTTTGTTGAACCTTCAGCAGGTTTAAGACTACTTAAATCCATATTTCTTGATCTTAATAAGTTTAAACTTCTTCAACAATTACGAGATGCTTCACTTTATTGACCATCCCCATAATTTGTGGAGTTACTTCATGTTCCACTGAGTGGTTAAGTTTCTTGATTCCCAACGCGATTAAAGTTGCCTTTTGCGTTTTATCCGAACCAATTTTACTTCTTACTTGTGTAATTTTAATCTTAGCCATAACTCCTTATCCATTAAATACTTTATCCAATGTTACACCACGGTGTTCAGCAACAGTGTGTGCATCGCGCAGTTCGAGCAATGCATTCATGGTTGCTTTTACAAGGTTGTGTGGGTTCGAAGATCCTTTTGATTTTGCAAGGATGTTGTGAACACCAACACTTTCAAGTACAGAGCGCATAGCACCCCCGGCTTTTACCCCGGTTCCAGAAGTAGCTGGTTTTAAAAATACACGGGCACCACCAAATTTAGCTTCCTGTTCGTGAGGGATTGTCCCTTTATAAATCGGAACCTTTACCAGATTCTTCTTTGCAGCGTCAACACCTTTTGAGATTGCTGTGGTTACTTCGCTGGCTTTACCAAGGCCCCAGCCTACAATACCATCTTCATTACCTACAACAACAATAGCTGAAAAGCTAAATGTTCTACCCCCTTTGGTTACTTTGGTCACACGGTTAATAGCTACCAACCGGTCTTTCAGTTCCAAATCACTGGTTTTTACTTTTCTGATATCTCCTGCCATAACTATTAAAATTTAAGGCCACCTTCACGGGCAGCATCAGCTAATTGTTTAACTCTTCCGTGATACAAATAACCATTACGATCGAATACTACTGCAGTAATTCCAGCAGCAATTGCTTTTTCAGCAACTGCTTTACCAACTTTTGCAGCTATTTCAACTTTTGTGCCCTCGGCACCAGTGAAATCTTTATTCAAAGAAGATACTGCCAAGATAGTCTTTCCTGTTAAATCATCAATCAACTGAGCATAAATTTGCTTGTTGCTTCTGAATACATTTAAACGTGGTCTTTCAGCAGTTCCGGAAACGATTTTCCGGATTCTCTTCTTAATCCTATATCTTCTTTCTTGCTTTGTTAAAGCCATGGTATCTAAATTTTACTATTTAGCGCCAGCTGATTTACCAGCTTTACGTCTAATATTTTCACCAACAAATTTAACACCTTTTCCTTTGTAAGGCTCAGGTCTTCTGAAAGATCTGATTTTAGCAGCGATATGACCAATTAATTGTTTATCGCAGCTTGTCAGAGTTACAATTGGATTGCTACGTTTATCACTCTTAGCTTCTACCTGAACTTCCGGAGGAAGCTGAAGATAAGTATGGTGTGAATAACCTAAAACCAAATCGAGCACCTGACCATCGTTTTCAGCACGATATCCAACACCTACCAATTCGAGCTTTACTTCGTAGCCTTTCGATACTCCAACAACCATGTTGTTGAGAAGTGAACGATAGAGGCCATGCATAGCACGGTGTTTTTTCTCGTCTGAAGGACGTGTAACAGTTAATGTGTTACCTTCAATGTTCAATGCGATTTCAGGATCAACCTGTTGTGACAATTCTCCTTTTGGACCTTTTACAGTAACGAAATTCGAGTCGCTAACAGTAATTTTTACTCCAGCAGGTATTTCAATGGGTAGTTTACCTATCCTAGACATTACTTATTCCTCCTAGATTAATAAACGTAACATAAAACTTCACCACCAACGCCTAATTCACGAGCTTCTTTGTCAGTGATTACGCCTTTTGATGTAGAAATTACTGCAATTCCTAAACCGTTAAGCACGCGTGGGATACTGTCGGTATGGCAATATTTACGTAAACCAGGTTTACTAACTCTTTTGATTGCCTTAATCGCAGGAACACGTGTTTCAGGATTATATTTCAAAGCAATTTTAATATTGCCCTGATAGTTCACATCATCTTCAAACTTATAGTTGAGGATGTATCCTTTATCTTTCAAAATTTTGGTAATTTCTTTCTTGATATTGGATGCAGGAATATCAACCACACGATGTTTTGCTTTTTGAGCGTTTCTGATTCGTGTCAGATAATCTGCTATTGGATCTGTAATTTTGCTCATTACTTCTAAATTATAAATTACCAACTTGCTTTTTTAACACCCGGAATTAAACCAGAAGAAGCCATTTCACGGAAATTGATCCTACTGATTCCGAACTGACGCATATATCCTTTCGGACGACCGGTTAATTTGCACCTGTTGTGCATACGAATACGGGAAGAGTTTTTAGGTAACTTTTGAAGACCGATATAATCACCTTCAGCTTTAAGCATGGCTCTTTTTTCGGCATATTTTTCAACAAGTGCAGCTCTTTTTACTTCCCGAGCTTTCATTGATTCCTTAGCCATATCTTAATTCTTTTTAGCGTTTTTAAACGGTAAACCTAACTCTTTCAGTAAAGCATAGCCTTCCTCGTCGGTATTGGCAGTTGTTACGAAAGTAATATTCATTCCGTTGATACGGGTAACTTTATCCAATACGATTTCAGGAAAGATAATCTGTTCTGGAATACCCAAGGTATAGTTACCACGGCCATCCATTTTACCTTCGATTCCTTTAAAATCGCGGATACGGGGAAGAGATACACTAATTAAACGGTCAAGGAATTCATACATACGTTCTCTGCGTAGTGTTACGCGAACGCCAATTGGCATTTTTTTCCTTAACTTGAAGTTAGAAATATCTTTTTTAGATCTGGTTTGGACTGCTTTCTGACCTGCAATGTTGGTAATTTCCTCAGTTGCAATTTCAATCAGTTTCTTATCGGAAATAGCAGCTCCAACTCCTTGGTTGATAACGATCTTTTCCAACTTCGGAGCTTGCATCACGTTTTTGTAGGACATTTCCTTCACTAACGCTGGTACAACCTCTTCTAAGTATTTTTTCTTAAGTGTTGGTACGTAAGCCATTACTTAATCTCCTCTCCTGATTTTTTTG
This sequence comes from Bacteroidota bacterium, assembly GCA_021849365.1. Lineage (GTDB taxonomy): Bacteria > Bacteroidota > Bacteroidia > Bacteroidales > Prolixibacteraceae > Aquipluma. The sequence goes on from JAJZSZ010000011.1 coordinate 12,038, forward strand.
AATAACGAACTAATTTACCTTCTGAATTCAGCTTCCTTCCAATACGAGTAGGTTTCCCAGTTTTTGGGTCCTTATTCATAAGGTTAGAAATGTGAATAGGTGCTTCCTTTTCAACAATACCACCCTGCGGTTGTTTCGCATTCGGTTTTGTGTGTTTTTTAACCATATTAACACCTTCCACAATAGCTTTCTCGGTAGCTCTGATTACTTCGAGCACTTTTCCCTCACGTCCTTTGTAATTGCCAGCAATTACAACAACAGAGTCGCCTTTTTTAATGTGTAATTTCTTCTGCATTTCTCTGATTTTATGCATTAAAGTACTTCAGGAGCAAGTGAAATAATCTTCATATTTTGATCACGAAGTTCTCTTGCTACGGGTCCGAATATACGAGTTCCGCGCATTTCACCAGCATTATTCAGTAACACTACAGCGTTGTCATCGAAACGGATATAAGATCCGTCCGGACGACGTACTTCTTTGGTGGTCCGAACAATAATAGCTTTTGACACGGCACCTTTTTTCATGTCACTTCCCGCTATAGCACTTTTTACTGTAACTACAATGGTATCGCCAAGTGTGGCATAGCGCTTGCGTGTTCCGCCTAATACACGGATAACGAGCACTTCTTTGGCCCCACTATTATCGGCAACGGTACATCTTGATTCCTGTTGTATCATGTTACTTAGCTCTTTCTATGATTTCCACTAATCTCCAACATTTCAGCTTACTGATCGGACGTGTTTCCATAATCTTCACAGTATCGCCAATGTTACAGCTGTTTTTTTCGTCGTGGGCGTAAAATTTGGATGTTTTGTTAACAAACTTTCCGTAGATCGGATGTTTTTCTTTGCGGTGTTCAGCCACAACGATGGTTCCTTCCATTTTGTTGCTAACAACGACTCCAATACGCTCCTTCCTTAGATTTCTTTCCATTACTAACTCTATTTTGCGTTAATTTCCCTTTGACGTAGAATGGTTTTCAGTCGTGCGATGTCTTTTCTCAGGTTAACAAGAACCTGTGGGTTTTCGAGCTGAGAAATGGCATGGTTCATTTTCATCCGTGTTAAGGAATCCTGATTAGCATCAATTCTTTCCAGAATTTCGGCGCTTGATAATTCGATGATTTCAGATGTCTTCATTATTCAGCGGTTTCAGTTTCAACATAATCACGTCTAACAACGAACTTCGTAGTTACCGGTAGTTTTTGTGCAGCCAGGCGAAGAGCTTCTTTTGCAATCTCAAACGGAACTCCTTCTGCCTCAATCAAAATTCTACCTGGTGTAATCGGAGCAACAAAGGCTTCCGGAGCACCTTTACCTTTACCCATACGTACCTCTGCAGGTTTTTTAGTAATCGGTTTATCGGGGAATACACGGATCCAAATTTGACCCTGACGTTGCATGTGACGGGTTACCGCAACCCTGGCAGCCTCAATCTGGCGCCCGGTAAGCCACGTTTCTTCCAACGATTTAATACCAAAAGATCCAAATGCCAACTGGTTACCGCGCTGGGCCAGTCCTTTCATTTTTCCTTTCTGGACTCTTCTAAATTTTGTCTTTTTCGGTTGTAACATCCTTATCTAATTCTGAAAGGTTTACAAATTATTTTTTTCTTTTCTTAAATCCGCCACCTTTTGGAGCACCTTCGTTCGAACGTCTTCCTTCTGGTTTCTGTCCTACGTTTGGCGAAAGGTCACGTTTTCCATAAATCTCGCCTTTGCAAATCCATACTTTAACACCGAGTAAACCGGTTTTGGTAAGGGCTTCTGCCAAAGCATAATCTATATCAGCTCTCAGAGTGTGCAATGGAGTACGACCATCTTTATACATTTCAGAACGTGCCATTTCAGCTCCGTTTAAGCGGCCTGAAACCTGAACTTTAATACCCTGTGCTCCCATTCTCATGGTTGAAGCAATTGCCATTTTTGTTGCACGACGGTAAGCAATTTTACCTTCAATCTGGCGTGCGATGTTAACAGCAACGATTTTAGCATCTAATTCCGGACGTTTGATTTCAAAAATATTGATCTGAACTTCCTTGTTGGTGATCTTTTTTAATTCTTCTTTCAGTTTATCAACTTCCTGACCACCCTTGCCAATAATAATACCGGGCCTCGAGGTGTGAACAGTGATAGTAATAAGCTTCAGTGTACGTTCAATGATAATCTTGGAGACACTTGCTTTTGCCAAACGGGCATTCAGGTACTCCCTGATTTTAAAATCTTCCACGAGCTTATCGCCATAGTTGTTTCCACCGAACCAGTTGGAATCCCATCCTTTGATGATTCCTAAACGATTAGCGATTGGATTAACTTTTTGTCCCATGTATTATTATTTATTCTGTTTCTTTTACTAAACTACCGAGACTTACTGTAACGTGGTTTGATCTTTTCTTGATCCTGTGAGCACGTCCCTGCGGAGCAGGTTGCAGTCTTTTTAATATTCTTCCTGAATCAACAGAAATAGTTTTCACTACTAAATTACTTTCTTCCAGACGGCTTCCTTCGTTTTTAGCCTGCCAGTTAGCTAAAGCTGACATAACCAATTTTTCGAGCCGGCGAGAAGCTTCTTTAGATGAAAACTTAAGTACATCAAGAGCTCTGTTCACTTCCATACCACGAACCATATCGGCAACAAGCCTCATTTTTCGTGGGGAAGTAGGACAATCTTTCAAAACAGCAAAATACTGCTGTTTCTTAGCTTCCTTACGTTCGTTTGCACTATTTCTTTTTCTAGCACCCATCGTGAATTCTTTTAATAGTTAATGAGAAACTCATGCCTTACTTTTTGCCTTTGGCATGTCCCCTGAAAGTTCTTGTAGGTGCAAATTCACCAAATTTATGGCCTACCATGTTCTCAGTTACATAAACCGGGATGAATTTATTCCCGTTGTGAACTGCGATGGTATGTCCTACAAAGTCAGGAGAAATTACTGATGCTCTGGCCCAAGTCTTAACTACAGACTTTTTGTTTGCTTCATTCATTGCCAAAACTTTACGTTCGAGCTTGAACTCAATAAAAGGCCCTTTCTTTAATGAACGACTCATATTCTTCTCCTTTTAATTATTTCTTGCGTTTTTCTACAATATATCTGTTGGAAGCTTTCTTCTTTTCGCGGGTCTTGAAGCCTTTAGCCAACAAGCCTTTGCGTGAACGTGGATGTCCACCTGAAGAACGACCTTCACCACCACCCATTGGGTGATCAACCGGGTTCATAGCAACACCACGAACGCGTGGTCTTCTACCTAACCATCTGGTGCGACCAGCTTTTCCTGATCTTTCCAGGTTGTGTTCGGTATTTCCAACAATACCAACTGTAGCACGACAAGTTACAAGCACCATTCTGGATTCACCAGAAGGTAATTTCACGATAGCGTACTTTCCTTCTCTTGAAGTTAACTGAGCATACGTTCCGGCACTACGAGCCATCACACCACCCTGTGAGGGATGAAGTTCAATGTTGTGGATTAATGTTCCAAGAGGTATTTCAGCAAGTGGTAATGTATTACCTATTTCAGGGGCGATTCCGCTACCGGTTTCAATTTTCTGCCCAACTTTTAGTCCGTTGGGAGCCAGCATGTAGCGTTTTTCTCCGTCTGGATAAACCAGGAGAGCGATACGTGCTGTACGGTTTGGATCGTACTGAATAGATTCTACAACAGCAGCAATACCATCTTTATCGCGTTTGAAATCGATAAAACGGTATTTGCGTTTGTGGCCACCACCTATATACCTCATTGTCATGCGGCCCTGGCTGTTTCTACCGCCAGTGCTTTGCATGGGCTTCAACAATGATTTTTCAGGTGTTGATGCAGTAATAGTATCAAAAGCACCTGCAATTTTGTGCCTTTGACCCGGAGTAATTGGATTTAATTTTCTTACTGCCATTTGTTATTAAATATTACTGTAAAAATCAATAGTCTGTCCTTTAGCTATTGTTACAATAGCTTTTTTGCTCATTCCGGTTGTTCCACTAATAATACCGGCTTTGGTAAAACGTGATTTACGTTTTCCACCATGAACCAAAGTATTAACAGATTCAACAGAAACATTGTACAAGCCCTCAATAGCTTGTTTAATTTGTGTTTTATTGGCGTTCCGATTAACAATAAAACCGTAACGGTTAAGACCTTCGGCCTGACCTGTCATCTTTTCGGTAACGATCGGTTTAATTAAAATTTCCATCTTCAAGCCTTATTAAATCTTAAACAATTCTTCAATTTTACTTACTGAACTCTCCAGAACAACAACTTTCTTAGCATTTAAAATCTGATAAGTGTTTAATTCTGAGGCAGTTATAACAGAAACAGCCTGCAAATTTCTGGAGGACAAATATATATTTTTATTTTCTTCCGGTAAAACGAAAAGTGACTTTTTATCATTAATTTTCAGATTATTACTGATTTGCACCATTTCGCGTGTTTTTGGAGATTCCAAAGTGAAATCTTCAATCACCAGAATTGCTTCCTCCAAAGCTTTATAAGTTAATGCCGACTTACGGGCAAGCTCTTTTACTTTTTTGTTCAGTTTGAAATCGTAGTTTCTTGGACGTGGGCCGAAAACACGACCTCCACCAACGAAAACCGGTGATTTCAAACTACCAGCACGTGCACCACCTGTACCTTTTTGCTTTTTCAGCTTCTTAGTACTTCCGGATACTTCGCCGCGTTCTTTCGAAGCATGAGTTCCTTGTCTTTTATTGGCCAGAATCTGTTTTACATCCAAATAAATGGCGTGATCGTTTGGCTCAATACCGAAAATCTGTTCGTCCAAAGTAACAGTACGTCCGGTTTCCTGTCCTGCTTTATTTAAAACTTTTATTTCCATTACTGATAAATAATTACGTATGAACCTTTAGCACCAGGAATTGATCCTTTAACTACCAATAAATTTGACTCTGGAATTACTTTCAAAACTTTCAGGTTCTGAACAGTAACATTGTCATTACCATCGCGACCTGCCATGCGGATACCTTTAAATACGCGTGACGGATAAGAAGATGCACCTAACGAACCAGGAGCTCTCAAACGGTTATGCTGACCGTGTGTTTGGCCACCAACACCCTGGAATCCGTGACGTTTAACAACGCCCTGAAATCCTTTACCTTTGGTTACACCCTGAATATCAACCCAACCTTCTTCGTCGATTGTAGCTACCGTAAGGGTATCCCCAAGTTTGTACTCGCCGGTAAGTTCTTTGAACTCTAATACTTTTCTTTTCGGCTCTGTTGCGGCTTTTTTGAAATGACCCATTTCAGCTTTGTTGGCATGTTTTTCTTTTTTGTCTTCATACCCTAGCTGAATAGAATCATAACCGTCAGTAGCCACCGATTTCACCTGTGTAACTACACAAGGACCGGCTTCAATCACAGTGCATGGGATGTTTTTCCCCTCAACACTGAATACGGAAGTCATTCCGATTTTTTTTCCGATTAATCCTGCCATTTTTTTGTTTTTTACAGGTTATCAAACTTTAATTTCTACTTCAACACCACTTGGTAATTCAAGCTTCATTAAGGCGTCGATTGTTTTAGCTGTTGAGCTGTAAATGTCGATCAAACGTTTGTATGACGAAAGTTCGAACTGTTCCCTTGATTTTTTATTCACAAAGGTAGAGCGCAATACAGTGAAAATACGTTTGTGAGTAGGAAGCGGAATTGGTCCGCTTACTACTGCACCTGTAGTTTTAACTGTTTTTACGATCTTTTCAGCCGACTTGTCCACTAGGTTGTGGTCGTACGATTTCAGCTTAATTCTGATCTTTTGACTCATGATGAGAAAAATTAATACAGTTTATAATTATAATAATTCTGTCTTTCCTTTAAGATCTTCCAAAACTTTGATTGCAAGCTGTTTTGGCAATTCAACGTATTTGGCAAATTCCATTGACGATGTTGCACGTCCTGAAGATAAAGTACGCAATACTGTTACGTATCCGAATAATTCAGAAAGCGGAACCAATGCTTTAATTACACGGGCACCCGATTTTTCTTCCATACCTTCAACCTGACCACGACGACGGTTTAAGTCACCGATGATATCACCCATGTATTCTTCCGGAGTAACCACTTCACATTTCATGATTGGTTCCAAAAGTTTTGGACCTGCTTTTCCGGCAGCGCTTTTGAATGCCTGACGGGCACAAATTTCGAATGAAAGCGAGTCAGAGTCCACTGCGTGGTAGCTACCATCTAAAAGGGTAACTTTCAGGCTATCCATGTTGAAACCTGCCAACGGACCATTTGCCATTGCTGATTCGAAACCTTTTTGTACTGATGGGATATATTCGCGTGGAATGTTACCACCTTTTACTGCGTCAACGAATGTAAGACCCAATTTACCTTCTTCAGCTGGTTCAACGCGAACAATAATGTCAGCGAATTTACCACGACCACCAGACTGTTTCTTGAATACTTCGCGAAGTTCAACTGATTTGCTGATGGCTTCTTTGTAAGCAACCTGAGGAGCACCCTGGTTACATTCAACCTTGAACTCACGTTTCAAACGGTCAACAATGATCTCGAGGTGAAGCTCACCCATACCACGGATAACAGTCTGACCTGAATCAGGATCGGTATTTACTTTGAATGTTGGATCTTCTTCAGCCAATTTTGACAAACCGTTGCTCAGTTTGTCAAGGTCTTTCTGAGTTTTTGGTTCAATAGCGATACCAATAACTGGTTCAGGGAAGTCCATGCTTTCCAATACTACCGGATTATCAATATCCGATAACGTATCACCTGTACGAATATCTTTGAAACCTACTGCAGCACAAATATCACCAGCCTCGATGAATTCGATTGGGTTCTGTTTGTTTGAGTGCATCTGGTACAAACGAGAGATACGTTCCTTTTTACCAGTACGTGAATTGAATACTGTATCACCAGCATTAATTCTTCCTGAATAAACACGGATGAAACACAAACGCCCTACATAAGGGTCGGTTGCAATCTTGAATGCCAATGCAGTCAATGGTTCGTTAACATCAGCGTGACGGATGATTTCTTCGTCGCCGTTAAATTCAACACCTTTAATTTCTGCTTTGTCCATCGGACTTGGCAAGAATGAGCAAATAGCATCCAACAAACGCTGAACACCTTTATTCTTGAATGCTGAACCACACATCATTGGCACAATAGAACCAGAGATAGTAGCTTTACGAATTACATCCAACATCTGGTCAACTGTAATTGAATCCGGATCATCGAAGAAACGCTCAAGCAATTCATCGTCGTGTTCGGCAACAGCTTCAACCAAAGCTGCACGATATTCGTCAGCTTGTTCCTTCATATTAGCTGGAATTTCTTCCATATAATAGGTAGTACCTAAAGTTGCGTCGTCTCTCCAGCGGATAGCTTTCATTTCGATCAAATCAACCACACCTTCAAAAGTTTCTTCTGAACCAATTGGGATAGTGATTGGAACTGGATTTGCACCCAATTTTTCTTTTACTTCAGTAAGCACGTTGTAGAAATCAGCGCCCTGACGGTCCATTTTATTAACGAAACCAATACGTGGAACGCCATATTTTTCGGCCTGACGCCATACTGTTTCCGACTGAGCTTCAACACCACCTACGGCGCAGAAAAGAGCAACAGCTCCATCAAGAATACGCAATGAACGTTCAACTTCAACAGTGAAGTCAACGTGTCCGGGGGTATCAATGATGTTAATTTTGTGCTCAATATCTTTGTATTTCCAGAAAGTAGTGGTAGCAGCAGAAGTAATGGTAATACCACGTTCCTGTTCCTGCTCCATCCAGTCCATTGTAGCGGCTCCGTCGTGCACTTCGCCAATCCGGTGAGTGATCCCAGTATAATAAAGGATACGCTCCGAAGTGGTCGTCTTGCCGGCATCAATGTGAGCCATGATGCCGATATTTCTGGTATAATTTAAATCTTTTGCCATTTTAAAACCAATATCTATCTAAACTAAAACTATCTACTAAAAACGGAAATGTGCAAATGCGCGGTTTGCTTCTGCCATACGGTGTGTATCTTCTTTTTTCTTGAATGCACCACCTTCTTCGTTGTATGCAGCAACAATCTCGGCAGCAAGTTTATCAGCCATTGAACGGCCTGAACGTTTGCGTGAGAATAAAATCATATTTTTTACAGAGATTGCTGTTTTTCTTTCCGGACGGATTTCCATAGGAACCTGGAAAGTGGCACCACCTACGCGGCGGCTCTTTACTTCTACGTGAGGGGTAATTTTTTCGAGTGCTTTCTTGAAGACATCCAATGGACTAAGTTCTGAATCTTTCATTTTGTTGCCAACGATGTCCATGGCGTCGTAGAAAATTTGATATGCGATTGACTTTTTACCGTCGTACATTAAGTCGTTAACGAAACGGGTAACCAATACGTCATTGAATTTTGGATCGGGCAGAATGATCCTCTTCTTTGGTTTCGATTTTCTCATTATGTAATGCTTTTGTGTTAATTTAAATTAGCTGTCGTTTTTTTTGCTGTCTTCAATCGGCCATCCGGGCCTCTTTACTCAACTCAAACCACAAAGCTAGAACGTCAATTAAAAATTAAATGGCGAAAATTATTTTTTCGCTTTTGGTCTTTTGGTACCGTATTTCGAACGTCTTTGAGTACGTCCTTCAACACCTGCGGTATCGAGAGCACCACGAATTAAATGGTAACGTACACCTGGGAGGTCTTTAACCCTACCACCACGTACCAATACAATAGAGTGTTCCTGAAGATTGTGTCCTTCTCCCGGAATGTAAGCGTTCACTTCCTTGCCATTTGTTAAACGAACACGAGCTACTTTACGCATAGCTGAGTTTGGTTTTTTAGGAGTTGTTGTGTATACACGAACACAAACACCTCGTCTCTGTGGGCAAGAATCCAATGCTGGAGATTTACTTTTCTCAGCATTACTTTGTCTACCTTTTCTAACTAACTGTTGAATCGTTGGCATATAAATACACTTAATTTAAAAATTTATCCAAAAAAAATTGGTCTGCAAAGGTATTGCAAATTTACAGAAATCCAATACATTACAGTCCGAATTCATAGATTTTCCCATGAAAACGGCTCGCAAAAGTACTAATTACCAAGCGAAAACCCAATAAAAACATTTAAAAAATTGATCTTTTTTTGAAGATTCTTAACGTTCCTAAAATTTTGAACTTCTGAAAGTTTTACTCCGCCGTGGAAACCCGGTGTTTCAAAAGCGATTTTACAGGATTGAAGAATCGTTGAATTAATCTTAAGTCGGAGGTAATGATCTCGGCCGAACCTTTCATTTCCTGACTAAATTTTAGAGGAATACCGTAGTTTGTCTTTAAATCCTGAGGCATATCCACTTCAACAACATAGTTTTCGTTGTTGGGCATTAATGAAATGTTTCTTACAGTTGCCCGGATGAAACCATATTCCATGTAAGGAAAGTTCTCGAATCTGATATTGACCTTTTGCCCAACAGCCACTTTGCCAGCTCCTTTCACCGGCAAACTAATACGCCCGATTATTTGTGATTGTTTTTCAGGAATTACCGAAAATACAATCTCATCCTTTTTTACCTGTTGATTCTTACTCCAGAAATTGGCAAAACTAACCTTTCCGGCAATGGGGCTTTTAATAATGAACGTTTGTTCCCAGTATGCCAGACGGCTTTTCAAAACTGTCATTGCTTCAACCAGTGTATTCTGTGCTTTCTTTTTCTGGTCGGCAAACTCAATTTCGGCATCTACCACATCCTGTTCCAGTTTGATGATAGCACTTTGCGTTTCGGCAAGTTTGGTGCGCGATCCATTCAAATTGTACTTTTTCTGAATGAGCAATGCCTTGCTTTTCTCCAGATCAAGGTCAGAAAGCACACCTTTAACCTGCAACGCAGAGTCGCGTTTAAACTGATTATTCACAATGCGGTAATCAGCTTCCATATCTTTCTTTTGTGCCCAAAGCCGGTCGTAGTATATCTTATTCATTCCGATCTGCTGCTTGAGTGCCTTGATTTTTTTTGTATGCAGCTTCAATCGCAGAAAGGTAAAATAGTCGTTGTAAAGTCTGACAAAACTCGAATAATCTGATTGGATATCTCCCATTTGAAGATCAACTCCGGGATGAACCGATTCAAGCGTATCGAACGACAACATGAACGGCTCCATAGTTGTCAACAGATCGCGTAGCTTCAATGCATCTTCAAATTTGGCGGTACTTTCAAGGATTGCAATAATCTGGTTATCGGAAACCAATTGCTGATCGGCAACTAAAATCGAATCAATGCGGGCGGTTGTTCGCGCAGCCAAATAAGCCGGCGGGTTTTCGGAAAGAACTACTATATCAGCGTTGATAACATCGGGATAACGAAAAAAGTAACTGCCAGCCAGCAGAAGCAAAACGATACCCAGAATCAGGGAAATACCCGAGCGAATCAGCCACCTTGGCGATTGCTGCACGATTTCCTGAAATTCGTCGCTTCTCAGTTCAATTTTCATTGGCTCCTTTTCCATGTTTCAAGTCAAATATCAAAAGTAGAAAGTCAAAATTCTTACTTATCCTTGTTTTAGTTTCCTAATTCCAACTGATTCTTTACCAAATTATAATAGGCTCCCTGTTTGGCGGTTAATTCTTCATGCGTGCCAAGCTCAACCAACTCGCCTTTTTCAAGTACAGCAATCTGATGGGCATTTTTAACTGTACTCAGCCGGTGTGCCACAACCACTACAGTTTTTCCTTTGAAAAATTCATTCAGGTTTTCAAGAATTACTTTCTCGTTGTTGGCGTCCAATGCATTGGTGGCCTCATCGAAAAAGATAAACTCCGGATTTTTATAAATAGCCCGGGCAATTAAAATACGTTGCTTTTGCCCCTGACTCAATCCTACTCCTTCAGGACCAATTTTGGTATTGTAATTCAATGGCAACGATTCGATATATTCCTGAATATTTGCCAGGCGAACCGCATAAGCCAGTCGTTCCTTATCGACCTCATCTTCCGGAAGAGCAATATTGTTAGCAATGGTATCCGAAAAAATAAATCCATCCTGCATTACTGCTCCGCATTGTTCGCGCCACCACTGCTGCTTAAAAAGCGATACGTCTGACTCTCCTACTTTTACAGAACCCGCTACAGGCGGATAAAAACCAAGCATCAATTTTACAAGTGTCGTTTTTCCACTTCCACTGGTTCCCACAATTGCTGTTACTTTTCCCTGCGGAATAGTCAGATTGACGTTATTTAAAACTTTGGGAGAATTTGATCCCTCGTATTGAAAAACCAAGCCAGAAACAGCGATATCAGCCTTCGATGGCAGTGAAGTCAGTTTGCCTGCCTGATCCTGTTCTTCGTCCTTCTGTGTGTGAATTTCGCTCAAACGTTCCAAACTGATTTTAGCATCTTGTGATACGTGCATAAACTCGACCATCTGCTCGAGCGGACTATTCATCTGGCCTATTATATATTGTACGGCCAACATCATACCCAGCGACATCTGTCCATTCACAACAGCTGTTGCTGCCAGAATAGTTATGACGATATTCTTTGTTTCGTTGATAAATACTGAACCCGCCTGCTGATACTGTTGTAACGATAAACTTTGAATGTTAACCTTAAACAGCCTGGCCTGAATGCGCTCCCACTCCCACCGTTTCTGCCGTTCGTAGTTGTTCAGTTTTATCTCCTGCATACCATTGATCAACTGGATCAACTTAGTTTGGTTATCGGCAAGTTGAGCAAATTGTTTAAAGTCAAGTTCACGCCGTTTTTTCAGGAAAAGAAATACCCACATTATATATAAAGCTGATCCGGAAAGGAAAACAAGGAAGATGCTCAGTTTGTAAATAATCAGCACAATACTGAATATGACAATATTGAAAACCGAGAAAATGACATTGAGAGATTGGGAAGTCAGGAATCGTTCGATCCTACGGTGATCTCCAATACGCTGAAGCAGGTCGCCAATCATTTTGGTATCGAAGAAGCCTATTGGCAACTTCATCAGCTTGATCAAAAAATCGGAGATAATACTAATATTAATGCGTGTACTGATATGCAATAAAATCCACGAGCGGATGAAATCGACCGTCATGCGGCTCAGGAAGAGCATCATCTGCGCCGCCAAAATGAGGTAAATAAAATTAATATCCTGCGTATTGATACCTACATCAACAATGCTTTGGGTCAGGAAAGGAAAGATAAGCTGAATTAAACTCCCCACTACGAAGCCCAAAACAAGTTGAGCTACCAGTTTTCGATGCGGCTTCAGGTATTTCAGCAAAAATCTGAACTGTCCCCGATTTGCCTCCTCGCCTTCCAGTTCAAAGAATTTAGGTGTCGGATCGAACATCAGGCAAATTCCTTTTTGCTCTCCCTGACGAACTGTCGACAACCAGTGCTTTTTAAATTCAGTCTCTGAATACTCTACCAATCCAAAAGCCGGATCGGCAACATAAACTTTTCCTTTCTTCAGTTTATAAACCACTACGAAATGCTCCTGATCCCAATGAACCACGCATGGTTTTGGAGCCTGGAACAGTTGCTCGAAAGTAATTCGGGCTCCAACCGTGCGAAACCCGATAGCTTCAGCGGCTTCGCTTAATCCAAGCAGAGAAACTCCTTCTCTGGTTATATGAGCAAGTTGACGAAGTTTTTGGAGTGAATAGCTTTTCCCGTAAAATGCAGCAATCATGCGGATACAGCTTGGTCCGCAATCCATGGCATCGTACTGTTTAAAGAAAGGGAACTTTGGCATGTTGATTCATTGTTGTTCAAAAATAGAAGATTTAAATGAATCTATAAACTTAATTGGCCTTTTACCGAAAGATTTTTTTGAGGAAACGCAAGGGTTTTGTCGACTTATCTAAACTCGACCCAATCTAAACAATCAAATTTTAAGTGATTTTTTCACTCTTTAAATACATAATGTCTCGAAAATCCAAAAACCCTACATTTAATTATATTACAGCATATTAATTTAGCACATAGTAAAAGGAACTAAAACATAGCCAGAAAAAATGATTTTCAGAAAACCTAAAAAATATTCAATAACATATTATCACCACACAATACTCATTATCTGATCATTACAACAATAGTTAATATTCCTTAAAAAGTTCAATTATCTGATATTCTTACAATTCATTTTTTTGCAAAACCCTTGCATTCATTAACAAATCCAAGTAATCTACAAGCATCTTGGTTGTTAAATTTTTATTACTAATTTTGGTCGTCTCTGAAAATTACAGCGTCAGAAAGCTGATAATGAATGAGTAAAAAACCAATAACTATCTAAATATGAAAGTCTATAAAACGGATGAGATTCGCAACATTACATTAATGGGTAATGCTGGCAGTGGGAAAACCACCCTTGCAGAAGCTATGCTTTTCGAGGGTGGAGTTATAAACCGCAGAGGTGACGTTGGAACAAAAAATACGGTATCCGACTACCATCTGATTGAGCAGGAATACGGTAACTCCGTTATGTCTTCGCTTTTGTATACTGAAGTAAACGGCAAGAAAATCAACATTCTGGATACTCCCGGGATGGACGATTTCTGCGGAGGTTTAGTATCATCACTTCAGGTCGCCGGACTTGGATTAATGGTTGTTGACGCTTCAACAGGCCTGGGCGCCGGAACTGAATCGGCCAACCGCCATGCAGAAGCCGCCAATGCGAAAATGGTTTTTGTATTAAACCATCTTGATAATGAAAACGCCAATTTCGATCAAACTATCGAAAATCTGAAAGGCAAATTCGGAAACAAAGTAACAATTGTTCAATACCCTGTTGAAACAGGACTTGGCTTCAATACCATCATCGACGTATTGAAGATGAAAATGTACAAATATAAACCTGAAGGAGGAAAACCAGAAGTATTGGAAATTCCTGCATCAGAAAAAGAACGTGCTGACGAACTGCACAACGAACTTATTGAAATGGCTGCTGAAAACGAAGAATCGTTGATGGAGCTTTACTTTGAACAAGGTTCATTATCGGAAGATGATATGCGTAAAGGTATGCGCATTGGTATGGTAAAACGCGACTTATTCCCTGTCTTCTGCGTTTCAGCTAAAAAGAATATGGGTGTTGGCCGTTTGCTCGAATTCGTTTGCAATATTGCTCCTGCTCCAAGCGATGTTCCAATGCGCCAGATCGTCCAGGGGAAACAAGTTGTAATGAACGAATCCAGCCCAACTTCATTGTTCGTATTTAAAACTGCCCTCGAACCTCACGTAGGTGAAGTCACCTATTTCAAAGTAATGTCGGGGAAAGTGACTGAAGGAAAAGACCTTTATAATACCGCCAACAACGGTAAAGAAAGAATTTCGCAGCTATTTGTTACTGCCGGAAAAACCAGAACTGCAGTTCCTGAACTGGTTGCCGGAGACATTGGTTGCACCGTAAAACTGAAAGATACCAAATTCAATCATACACTTTGTGATAAAGAACTCGATCTGAGATTTGCGCCAATCACCTTCCCTGATCCAAAATTCAGGGTTGCAGTGAAAGCTATTTCGGAAACCGACGACGAAAAGGTTGGTGAAATTCTCCACAAAGTAAAAGATGAAGATCCAACATACATCGTAAACTATTCGAAAGAATTAAAACAGTTGATCGTTGAAGGTCAGGGTGAATATCACCTGAATACCCTTAAATGGTATTTCGACCATGTACACAAAATCGACATTGAATACAAAGCACCAAAAATTCCATACCGCGAAACTATTACAAAATTCGCTCAGGCCGATTACCGTCACAAAAAACAATCAGGTGGTGCCGGTCAGTTTGGTGAAGTACACATGATTATTGAGCCTTTCGAAGAAGGAAGCCAGCCTAAAAATATGTTCGTTTATGGTGGCAAAGAAATGAAGATTTCGGTTCGCGATACTCAGGAGTATCCACTTCCCTGGGGCGGAAAATTGGTTTACCACAACTGTATCGTTGGTGGATCGATTGATGCCCGTTTTATGCCAGCTATTCTGAAAGGGATCATGGAAAAAATGGAAGAAGGCCCACTTACCGGTTCGTATGCCCGCGATATCCGAGTTTATATTTACGACGGGAAAATGCACCCGGTTGACTCAAACGAAATCTCGTTCCGTTTGGCCGGACGTAATGCTTTCAGCGCTGCATTCCGCAATGCAGGGCCTAAAATTCTGGAACCTATTTATGACCTTGATGTTTGGGTACAAAGCGACCGTATGGGCGATGTGATGAGTGACCTGCAAGGACGCCGCGCATTGATCATGGGTATGGGAAGCGAAAAAGGCTACGAAAAAATTACAGCCCGTGTACCATTGAAAGAAATGAACAAATATTCTACCTCGCTGAGTTCTTTAACCGGAGGCCGTGGCGTTTTCAATATGAAATTTGCAGCCTACGAAAAAGTACCACAGGAAGTTCAGGACGAACTGTTGGCTGCTTATGCTGCTGAAGAAAAAGAAGAATAGAACCAATTTTATCTATCTAATATCTACGCTAAAACAAGAAAACCCGGGAATGCCACCCGGGTTTTTCTATTTATTTCCGAAGACCAGCATTTGCTGACGACAAGATATTCTAACTTCAATGTATAAAATAGATCATAAAGTTATTCACTCTAATTTTAGCTTTTCATATCAGAATTATAATTTTACAAAAATCTAATTTGGGGAAAAATAAAAAATCTGATGAGCAAACTTATCAATTGGGAGAAAAGTAAATATCTTATCCTTTTACTACTAGCGATATTGGTTGCTATTTTTAGCTTCCCTGAAATCGACCTTAGTTACGATATTGGCATTGACCCTCCATTGAAATGGCTTTTCAATAACCTGTTCACTGAGCGATGTGCAAAAGGTAAAGAAATCATCTTTCCTCATGGGCCACTGGCATTTTTTATGTATCCTTTAGCAGATAGTTTTATTTTAACAACAACTGTCACAATCCTACTTCAAATAATTTTTGTGTTCCAGTTGTTCTGCCTCATTGGAAAAGAAAAATGGCAGCACATGCTGCTTTCAGGTGCAATTGCCTGGCTTATTTTTAGCATTTCAAATTTCAATCAGCTTGTTCTGTCTAATATTTCGGCAGCTTATTTATTATCCCTAAACCGCCAAAAACAAACCCCAAAATATTTGGGATTTCTACTTACAGCCTTTGCGTTTTATATTAAAGCATACGTTGCCATTCTTGCGGGGACGCTCACATTTTCTTTTTTGGTAATTAATTATTGCCTAAATATAAACTACAAGAAAATATTTATCGACGCATTTGTACTGCTGGGGGCTATGCTGTTGTTTTGGATACTCATATTCAAACAACTTGGTGGATTCATAAATTATTGCATTGGAATGATCCATTTAGCTGGCGACAATTCTGCAGCTGCAGCCTTTCATCCTCAAAATAACTGGTGGTTTATTATCCCATTTCTTGCAGTTACATGGTCAATACCATTTATACAAAAAGATAAAAACGGAAAGATTCTGGGATTACTTTTCTCTCTTAGCTTTTTTGCAGCATGGAAATACGGGATGGCTCGCGAAGATTACTATCATGTGCGAACCTACCTATTCTTTATTATTGTCTCAATGATCTTATTTCTTATTTACAGCCCCCAAAAAAGAACGATCAACATTCCTGTAATTTTGGTTGCATTAGTCCTTTTTGCTGCCAATATGAAAAATGTTGAGAATCCTCAGCCACTGACCATCAATTATTCCGGAGTTGAAAATTTCATCAGGTTTGCGTCATCATTTCAACAAATAAAAGAAGTTAGCGAAAAGCAAAACGAGGTAAACATAGCTTGCAACCGCCTTCCTG
Organism: Bacteroidota bacterium; assembly: GCA_021849365.1. GTDB lineage: Bacteria > Bacteroidota > Bacteroidia > Bacteroidales > Prolixibacteraceae > Aquipluma. The sequence goes on from JAJZSZ010000011.1 coordinate 28,795, forward strand.
ATGCCGTCAGAAATCAAATTGGCAATGCAACAGTCGATATTTATCCATGGGACTACACAATTATTGCTGCCAATCAGTTCAACTGGACTCCACGCCCAGTGATACAATCATATGCCGCTTATACCTCGTGGCTCGATAGACAGAATGCTATCCATTTTGGCACTGGCGATGCTCCGGATTATTTCATTTTTGGGTTGAATACTGTTACTTCTGACCTAAATGGCGGCAAGCTTGTAAGTATTGATAACCGTTATTTATTAAACGACGAACCACTGACTTTAATTGAATTAATCCGAAACTATTCCCGTATTTATTACGATGAAAAATTTCTTGTATATCAAAAACGTATTCAACCAATAGAAGTTAATTCGCTTTCGACTAAAACTCAATCTTCAAAATGGAATGAATGGATAACTGTTCCAGACTTTAACAATCGATTGGCCCGAATAAAACTACATGTTAAACGAAGTTTTTTAGGAAACATAAAAAGTTTTTTTTACAAGGATGAATTATATTACATGTATTTTAAAACCACCAATGGCAGCATTTTGAAATACCGAATCGTCCCTCGAAATGCAGAGGATGGAATTTGGATTTCACCATTCTATACCTCGGCCGGAAATCATTCTCCAATTGAAACAATTTCTGAAGTATTAATGACTTGTTCCAATAAAAACATGGTAAAAAGCCAATTTCAGTATGAGTGGGAACACTTCAACACTGACACGAAAAAAATAAGTGAATTTTTCGGAAAAGATTCCACAAATATTCCCGAAAGTTATGTGAATGAAAATATTCAACTAGAATCAAATAATCAAAACTGGCTTGGATTTGATCCCCAAAAAGTGATGACAGATCAGTCAAATCTTCAGAAATTCTATTTTGTAAAACCAGCAGATTTCTCGCCGTCATTTGAATTAAATTCTGATAGTTTACAAAAAATACCAAAGCGTATAACTGTCGATTGTTGGCTCAAAGCTGACAAGAACGCACACTCAACGCTGGTTATACAGACTGAAAACATGATTGGAGAAAAAAAATGGCAAGGAATCGAAATCAACCAACAAATCATTGATCAAGAAGAACTCAATCATGTTTTTAGCTATATGGATTTGAATTCACCATTTAAAAAAATCACGATTTACGTTTGGAACAATGGGAAGAAGTCCGTTTTAATTTATTCGATGAATATAAAATTGATGAGAATATAAACTTTGGTTATTTTGTATGATTTGGGATTATAATATTCTGTTTCGCTCGTATTTCCAATCCTTAACCTCTTCAAACTTCTTCATTCCCTCAGCAACAGAAGGATGCTGCAATACCGATTCAATAGTTACTTCAGGAATATATTCATCAGCTAATCCATTTCTGATAAATATAAAATTGAAGCCCAACTCATTTGCACCAACCAGACGATACCCTTTCTGTTTAGCTAATTTAGTCATAGCTATTGGCGAAGCTCCGTGATAAACAGGATGTTTCCCTGGATAAAAATAGTTGGGATCATACGGAACAACAATATCCTCAAAGCCAAATTCATTGTGTGTTTCGATGATTACCACCTGAGGCTGCACAACCTCAATTGCATCCCAAACCCAATAATCGTTTCCATCAATATCTATCGATAAAAGGCCTATTTCACCTTTTAATCCAGCACTTTCAATAATTTGATTAATATTTTCCCGTTTTACCAACTGACAGATAAATTTGGGCGAATACGACCATGGATGCGGATATTTCCCATAAAATTTACGCCCGCGTTCGATGCTTTTACGGTTTCCGTCAATGAATAACCCATACCATCCGAAGTTGAATACCAGGTTGGCACTATTACTGTTTATCCCATCGTCAGCGCCAATCTCAACAAATGTTTTATTTTCCATCCCCAGAACCGAGAAGATAAACAGCAGTTTCCCGTCTTCTTCAAATTGCGAAAAAACCCGGAATCCGGTATTTCTCAATTGCACGGGCGTGTTGTTACGCAAACAATCACGATAGTAATGAAACAACTGCCGTTGTGCAATTTGAGTAGATGGATAAAACCGGTTCCTGATTTTAAAGATTAGAAAAAAGTTCTTCAGGATACTTCTTATTTGTTTTCTCATTCGAAGTAAGGGCTTAGATTTATATAAATAGCAGACAAAATGCCCGTTTCAAAATTTCAATCGCCCCTGAACAAATGGAAAAAGCCGTTCCCCTTGAGTTTTCGTCCGTCGCGACCAACGCCTTCAGCTACCCAGAAATAAACTCCCGGAGTTGCATATTTCCCTCCGACTTTACCATCCCATACCGACTGAGATACTGAGGTTGCTGTATTGTAAAATCCTTTTACATTGTTGCTTTCCCAAGTATGCAGAACTTTTCCCCAACGGTTGAATATGGTAATTTTCACAGTTTTCATCGAGAAAAATTTCACAGCAAACTTATCGTTATTCCCATCGCCATTCGGGGTAAAAACGTTTGGTGCATCAATAAACGAAGAGTCAGCAACGATGTAATCTTCCATATAATAAGTATCGGTACAGGTTACCGCGCCAGTAGTCTTTTTCGAAACCAGCTTGACCATGTACTCGCCGGTATTTTCATAGGTATAAACCGGATTGTCGCTGTAAATAATATCCTGAATACTGTCTTTAAAGGTTTTTGCTTCAATTTCATCCTTTATTTTCTGAAGGTCTTTAAAGAAATACCATTCATATTTGCCAGCATCACCATTCTCCGAAGTATTGGTAAATGTTACAGTCAAAGGCACTTCAATTTTATTAGGATCACTCCGTTTTTCCTGTCCTTCCAGCTTATGTTCGAACATAGCCTTTGTCACAAGCGAAACATACTGAATCTCGGTCTTAGTTGAACACCCGAAGCGATCGGTAACCTCGAATGTATAAATGGTATTTTTTGTTGGCGGATCAGTATTTTTATACGTGGCAAAACTGCTCATTATAATATCGCCATCTTTCCACTTCACTTTAATATCTTTACTTAAGGTTTTCGACTGATTATTTGACAAATCCACAT